>JARGFU010000002.1:0-227189 GCA_029210625.1 Deltaproteobacteria bacterium
GTACACGCCGCCGTCAAGCGCCGGTATCGGTCATCGGGAGGATGCGGGTCGATTCTCCGGTGACGCGCCGCGTCAGTCGACCCAGGTGGCCAGGAAGAGGTTCGTATCCCCCTCGTTCTTGCCGTTCCGGTTGGAGGAGAAGACCAGCTGCTTGCCGTCGGGGCTGAACATCGGGAAGGCCTCGAAGACCGGGGAGTGGGTGATCCGCTCGAGGGTGGCCTCGGGATCGTCCGCCTCGGAGTCGATCATGAAGATGTCGAAGTTGCGGTGCCCGGAAGAGCCGAGGTTGGAGGAGAAGAGGACCCGCCGGTTGTCCGGCAGGAAGTAGGGGGCGAAGTTCGCCGCGCCGTTGTCGGTGATCTGCCGGGCCTCGCTGCCGTCGGCGTTCCCCACGTAGATCTCCATCCGGGAGGGGCGCACCAGGTTCTTCCTCAGGAGGATCTGGTAGTCGATCAGCGCGTCGCCCTCGGGGCGGGAGGCCCGCCAGACCAGCTTCGAGCAGTCGGGGCTGAAGAAGGCGCCGCCGTCGTAGCCGGGCTCGGAGGTCAGCCGCGTCGGCGCCTGCTCCGGGTGCTTCGGGTCCATCAGGTAGAGGTCGAGGTCGCCGTCGCGGGTCGAGGTGAAGACCATCCGGCCGTCCGCGAAGCAGACCGTGGCCTCGGCGTCGTAGCCGGGGCTCTTCGTGAGGTTCACGGGCTTGCCCCGCTTCCCCTGCAGGTAGATCTCGTAGCCCGGGTAGATGGCCCAGACGTAGCCCTGGCTGTGGTCGGGCTCGGGGGGGCACTCCTTGCCGGCCTCGTGGGTGGAGGCGTAGACGATCTCCTTGCCCTCGGGGAAGGTGTAGTAGGCGCAGGTGGTGCGGCCCTTGCCGCTGGAGACCTGCTTCACCTTCCCCTTCTCGAGATCGTAGGTGTAGATGCGGTCGCACTTCACCTTGCCGCCCCGGGCCTGGAAGACGAGGGACTTCCCGTCGGGGGCCCAGTAGGCCTCGGCGTTCTCGCCCTCGAAGGTCAGCTGCTTCACGTCCTTCAGGTGCCGCTCCTCTCCCGGGTAGAGGAGGGTGACCGGATCCATCTTCGCGTCGTCGGCGATCTCGGCCACGGCCTGGCCGGAGGCCCCCTTCGTCTTGCGGACGTAGTGCGAGGTGTGGTCCTCCTCCTCCGCCTCCTCCTCGTCGTCGGCTGCCTCGCTCTCCTCTTCCTTCGCGGCGGCGCCGTGCCCGCCCCCGTGCTTGCCGCCGCCCTTCTTCTCCGAGCGGTCGCCGAGGGTGGCGGCGAGGGTGAGCTCCTCCTCACCGCGCTTCACGATCACCTCGATGACGTCCCCCGGCTTGTGATCGCGCAGGACGAAGGTCATGTCGTAGAGGTTGTCGACGCCCCGGCCGCCCATCGAGACGATCACGTCGCCGCCCTTCAGGCCGGCCGTCTTCGCCGGGCCCGAGGGGTTCACCCCGGAGATCTTCACGCCGCCGGCGGCGCCGGGGCTCATGGCGGTGTAGTCGGGGATGGTGCCGAGCCAGGCGCCGAAGCCCCGGCTGTCGCCGGAGAAGGTCGGGCCGCTGGTGCTCTCGCGGTAGGCGATCCGGGTCTCGGCGGTCGCGGCCTTCAGGGCCACGCCGGCCACGGTGACCATCACCTTCTCGGCGCCGTCGTAGTCGATCTTCGGCTCGTCGTCGGAGGGGGAGTGGTAGTCCTCGTGGGCGCCGGTGAAGAAGTGCAGCACCGGCACGCCGTTGGCGTAGAAGGGGGTCTGGTCGCTGGGGCCGTAGCCGTCGCCCTGGGTCTGCAGCTTCACCTCCGCGAGCGTCGCGGCCTCCTGGGTCCAGCCGTCGATGGAGGTGCCGCTCTCGGTGCCGAGGACGACGAGGGTGTCGTCCTTCATGCGGCCGATCATGTCGAGGTTGAGCATGAGGTTGGTGGCCGAGAGCTTCTCCACCGGCGCCTCGACGTAGTGGGAGGAGCCGGCCAGCCCCACCTCCTCGCCGTTGAAGGCGGCGAAGACGAAGCTGCGGTGGCTCTCGGCCCCGGCCAGGGCCTCGGAGGCCCGCAGGCGGCGGGCCAGGATGGGCAGGGCCGCGGCGCCCGAGGCGTTGTCGTCGGCCCCGTTGTGGATGGCCCGCTCGCCGGGGCTCATGGTGCCCGACTGGCCGTAGCCGAGGTGGTCGAAGTGCGCGCCGATGACGACGGTCTCCTCCGCCAGGGCGCCCTTGCCCGGCAGGCGGCCCAGCACGTTGCAGAGGTTGCGCTGCTCGCGCTCGAGGACGACCTGCCCCTTCACCTTGCCCAGGCTCTTGGGGCTGCTCTTGAAGGTCTCGTCGATGGCCTTCACCTCCGAGAGCAGGTCGGTGCCGGCGGCGGTGAGCCAGACGTCGGCCACGGCGGGCAGGAGGTGGAGCACCGGCAGGCCGGCGGAGCTCTGGGCCTCGGTGGGGGAGAGGCGGGCGACCTTGCGGTCGGGCTCCTCGCCCTCCTCCGGCGGGGTGACGAAGATGACCGCCTTCGCGCCCCGGCCCTTCGCCTCGAAGACCTTCCGGCGCAGCTCGGAGTGCCGGCTGGGGCGGTCACCGTTGAGCGGGCTCTCGGGGTCCTTCTCCCGCGGCTCGAAGCGCAGCATCAGCAGGACCTTGCCGGCGGCGTCGAAGCCCTCGTAGTCGCTGTAGCCCTCGTCCGGGGCGTGGATGCCGTAGCCGACGAAGTAGAGCTCGCCCTCGAAGGGCGCCGAGACCGAGAAGGGCGCCGTGCCCAGCTTGCTCGTGGCCACCCCCTCGCCCTCGCGGGAGAGCTCGAGGGTCTCGACCTTCGTCTCGACCGGGTGGTCGAAGCACTGCATCCAGCCGCCCTCGGCGCCGGCCGGCTCGAGGCCGGAGTCGGCGAAGGTGCGGGCCAGCAGCTCCGCGGCCTTCTTGTTGCCCTCGGTGCGCACGCCCCGTCCCTCGAGGGCGTCCGAGGCCAGGGCCCGCAAGATCTCCCGGTACTCCTCGACGGTGGAGGGGCGGATCGGGCGCGGGGGCGGCTTCAGCGCGGCGCAGGCCCCGGCCCCGAGGAGGAGGGCCGGCGCGGCGAGGAGGAGGGCGGCGACGAGGGCGAGCACGGAAGAGGTCGGCTTCATGGGGCGCAAAATTCCCTGCTTCGGCGCCGGTTTCAAGGGCGCGCGGATGTCGCTCGCCCCGGCCGGGCGCCTTGGGGTAGTAGAGGAGGGGGGACCGCACCGGTCGCCGGGAGGAGAGGACATGCCGAATCTGCAGCTCGAGCCCAAGCAGAATCTCTCGTCGTTCCGAAAGATCGCCCTGGGGACCTGGAAGACGGCCTACGACCCCAGCGTCTACGGCAGCATGGATCTCGATGTCACCGAGACCATGGAGTACATCGAGCAGTTCCGGGCGAAGACCGGGCGCAAGCTGACGGTCACCCACCTCCTGGCCCGCACCGCCGGGGCCGTGATGGAGGAGATGCCCGACGCCAACTCGATCCTGCGCTGGGGCCGCCTCTACGTGCGCAAGCAGGTCGGCGTCTTCTTCCAGGTCGCGATGGAGGATCCGGAGACCGGCGAGATCGATCTCTCGGGCGCCACGGTCCACGACCCCGAGAAGATGAGCATCGTCGAGCTGATGGACGCCTTCGACTCGCAGGTGAAGAAGGTGCGCAAGGGCGAGGACGAGAAGCTCGAGTCCTCCCGCAACCTCTTCAGGAGCCTGCCCTGGTTCCTGGTCTGGCCGATCCTCAACCTCATCGGCTTCCTCGGCTACACCCTCAACCTCGACCTGCGCTTGCTCGGCGTGCCCAAGGACGCCTTCGGCTCGCTGATGATCACCAACATCGGCTCCCTGGGGCTCTCCGAGGCCTACGTGCCCCTGGTCCCCTACAGCCGCATCCCCCTGCTGCTGGCGGTGGGTGAGGTGAAGGACCGGGCGGTGGTGGTCGATGGCGAGATCGCGATCCGGAAGATCATGCGGATCTCGGCCACCTTCGATCACCGGGTCCTCGACGGGATGCACGCCTCCGTGATGGCCCGGGTGATGCGCCAGTGGATGGAGCACCCCTTCGAGCACTTCGATCCGATCGACGACCTGAGCGCCGAGCCCGCTCAGCTCGAGGCGGCCGAGGGCGAGGGCGCCTGAAGAGAGCGCGGTGAAGGGCGTCCCCGAGAGCGCGCTCCTCGCGGCCCGGACCCTGGCCGCGCAGGGTGAGGCGGCCCCGGGCCGGCCCCGGGGCCCCCGCGCGCTGGTCTGCGTCGTGGGGACCGAGCTCTGGCCGGCCCTCGGGGTGGCGGCCTGGGTGGCGCCCGAGCAGATCCTCCTCTTGCGCCTGGCCCGCCCGCCCGGGGACGACGGCGCCCCCAACCTGATGGAGGCCCTGGCCCGGGTCTGCGAGATCTCCTTCGATCGGATCGAGCAGCAGTGGCTCGAGGGCGAGGCCGAGGCGGCCCTCTACGGAGAGGTCCGGGACTTCCTCTCCCGCGGCAAGCTCGATCCGGCCCGGGTGGTGGTGGACGTGAGCGGGGCCGATCCCCTGGGGCGGGCGGCCGGCGCGCTGGTGGCCGAGGCCGCCGGGGCCCGGCTGGCGCTGCTCTCCGGGGCAGAGGGCGAGGAGCAGGTGCGGCTCCTGGCGAGCCCGACCCGGGCCTCCGGCACCGACGCGCTGGCGCGGGTGCGCGAGGCCTTCGACGGCGGCCGCTACGCCGACGCCGAGGTCCGGGCCCGGGAGCTGGCCGGGCAGCTCTACGAGCCGCGGGAGGCCGAGGCCCTGGCCAGCCTGGCCGCGGGCTACGGCGCCTGGCACCGCTTCGACTTCGAGGCCGCCGAGGCGCCGCTGGCCGACTTCCTCGAGCTGACCCGGAAGCACGAGGGGCAGGGGGGCTGGGCCTGGGCCGCCGAGCTCCGCGAGCGGGTGGGGGAGAACCTCGAGGCCCTGCGCGAGCTGCGCCGGGTGCCCGAGCGCCCCGCGCGGCTCGAGGAGGGGCTGCCGGCGATCCTGAACCACCTCGCCGCGACCCACCGGGCCATGACCCAGGTCGATCTCGACGACGCCCTGCTCCTGCTCCACGGCGCGGTCGAGCGCTGGGTCGATCTCGTCCTGCGCTGCGAGCACGCGCTCGATCCGGACGACCACGCGGTGATCCCGCTCCCCGATCCCGAGGTCGAGGCCCGCTTCCACGCGCTGGGGGAGCAGCTCTTCGAGGGCTACCGGCCCCTGCCGGCCCAGGGGCCGCTCCTCTTCCGCCGGGCGGTGCAGCTGCTCGGCGCCCTCGACGCCGATCGCATCACCCCGGGAGACCTGGGCTGGCTGCAGGGCCTGGGGCACATGCGCAACGCGCTGGCCCACGCCCTGGTGCCCACCCACCCGACGGCGAAGCTGCTGCAGCCCAAGCTCGGGCGGGTCGAGGCCTGGTTCGAGGGGCAGCTGGGGGAGGGCGCGCTCTCGCGGCGGCTGCGGCGCTTCACCTTCCCGCCGCTGGGCTAGCCACCAGGGGGCTTTCCGTCAGGTCCCGGGTGGGATGCCGCGCTGCGCCACGCTGGAATGACGCGGTGCTCCGTGATACCCGATCCGGTCACCACGAACCCCCTTCCAGGAGACATTCCATGCCCGAGTTCTCTGCCGACGTCCGTGACCTGAAGTTCGTGCTCTTCGAGCAGGGTGGCTTCGAGAAGCTCCTCGAGACCCCGAAGTACGCCGAGCTCGATCGGGAGACCGCCGAGGCCATGCTCGACGAGGCCTACAAGTTCGCGAGGGAGCAGCTCGCTCCGCTCAACGGCCCCGCCGACAAGAACGGCGCGACCTACGACAAGGCCACCAGCAAGGTGACGCTCCCCGAGGGCTTCAAGCCCGCCTACGAGCTCTTCAGCCAGAACGGCTGGCTCTCCATGGCGCACTCCGCCGAGTGGGGCGGCATGGGCATGCCCTACTCCCTGGGCCTGGCCTGCAACGACTTCTTCTTCGGCGCCTGCCTCTCCTTCTGCCTCAACGCCCTCCTCGGTGTGGGCAGCGCCCACCTCATCGAGGTCTTCGGCAGCGACGAGCTGAAGAAGACCTACCTCGAGAAGATGTACTCCGGAGAGTGGGCCGGCACGATGTGCCTCACCGAGTCCCAGGCCGGCACCGACGTCGGCGCCCTGCGCACCAAGGCGAAGAGGGACGGCGACCACTACCTCATCGAGGGTGAGAAGATCTTCATCACCTTCGGCGACCACGACCTCACCGACAATATCGTCCACGCCGTGCTGGCCCGCATCGAGGGCGCCCCCGAGGGCACCAAGGGCATCTCGCTCTTCGCCGTGCCGAAGTACCGGGTGAACGCCGACGGCAGCATCGGTGAGCCCAACGACGTGCGCTGCTCCGGCATCGAGCACAAGATGGGCATCCACGGCTCGCCCACCTGCACCATGGTCTTCGGCGAGAACGAGGCCTGCCACGGCTACCTCCTCGGCGAGGAGAACAAGGGCATGCGGGCCATGTTCCAGATGATGAACGAGGCCCGGATCTCGGTCGGCCTGCAGGGCGCCTCGGGCGCCAACGCCGCCTTCCGCTACGCCCTCGACTACGCCAAGGAGCGGGTGCAGAGCCCCGACCTGATGAAGGGCAAGGACTCCAGGCCCACCACCATCATCCACCACCCCGACGTCCGCCGGATGCTCTCCTGGCAGAAGGCCATCTCCGAGGGTCTCCGGGCCCTGCTGGTGCGCACGGCCATCTGGGAGGACCTCTCCCACGCCGCCGAGGACGAGGCCGAGCGGGCCAAGTACGAGGGGCTGGTCGCCCTGCTCACCCCGGTGTGCAAGGCCTACGCCTCCGACATGGGCTTCCGCTCCATCGAGATGGCGGTCCAGACCCTGGGCGGCTACGGCTACACCTCGGAGTACCCGGTGGAGCAGTACCTGCGCGACACCAAGATCGCCTCGATCTACGAGGGGACCAACGGCGTGCAGGCCCTCGACCTGGTCGGCCGCAAGCTGGGCCTCAACGGCGGCCAGGCGGTGCAGGACCTCTCGGCCATCGTGATGGGCACCATCGGCGCCACCGCCGAGAACCCCGAGCTGGCCGGCGCCTCGAAGGCCCTGGGCGGCGCGCTGCAGGATCTGGGCGGCGTGACGATGAAGTTCGCCCAGGAGGGCCGCGAGAACCCGATGCTGCCGGTGCTGAACGCCGCCCCCTACCTCGACCTCTTCGGCCTGGTGGTGCTCGGCTGGCTGCTCCTCGAGCAGGCCTCCCTGGCCCTGCCGAAGCTGGAGGCGATCGCCAAGGCCAAGGGCGTGGATCTCTCCGACGCCAAGGCCCGCGCGGGCCTGTGCAAGGACGATCCCGAGGCGGCCTACTACGAGGGCAAGATCCAGACCGCGAACTTCTACGCGGCGCGCGAGCTGCCCCTGGCGCGCGGCAAGGCGAAGGCCATCTCGGCGGACGACGTCACGCCGATGACCATGCCCTTCTGACTAGTGGGGGGAGCGTCAGCTCCCCCCACACCCCCCAGCTCGGGCCAGGGGTACACGGCTCCGCGACCCGCATCCGGCTAGGCGCCGGCTGCGGGTCGCTTCGGTTTCGGGGTGCCCGGTTGCGGGTCTCGCACCGGGCGAGATTCGGTCCCCGCAAGAGGCCGTAGCGAAGCGGGACCTCCATGGAGACCAGCGGCACGGAATGGACTGAACATTCCGCCGGGAACTCGAACCTGTCCGTGAAGTCCTTTGCGCACGCCACGCCCGCCAGGCTCAGCGCGAGGACCAGAATTGCAGTGATGGAGAGGCTCTTCATTGGCTCGGCGTTGTTGCCGGCCACCGTGAGGTGCCTCCGCGACCCTGAAGGCCAGGGACACGGATCGGCACTCGACTCCTCGAGCGCCCTCAGCCTTCCGCGAACCTCAGTGCACCTGCCGCGGCCACTTGGGAACGACCACCCCGAGGGAGACGATCATCCGGAAGGCCTCGTCCACGCTCATCTCCAGCTCCACCACGTCGTCCGCCGGGACCATGAGGATGAAGCCCGAGGTCGGGTTCGGCGTCGTGGGCAGGAAGACCGCCACCACCTCCGACTCGGTCTTCTCCTGCACCTCCCCCAGCCGCGAGCCGGTGAGGAAGGCGATGGCCCGCGAGTCCCGGTGCGGCCAGCGGATCAGCACGACCTTGCGGAACGACTTGCTGTCCGGCGCCAGCACCGTCTCGGCCAGCTGCTTGCTGCCCCGGTAGAGGCTGCCGACGAAGGGGATCCGGCCCAGGAGCGCCTCGCCGGCGGCGACCAGCCGGTGGCCGAAGAAGTGGGTGACGGCCAGGCCCGTGAGGAAGAGCAGGACCAGGGCCAGGAGGATGCCCAGGCCCGGGATCTCGAAGCCGAGCAGCTCCGAGGGGCGGATGGCCTTCGGCACCAGCACGAGGAGCTTGTCCACCAGCTGGACCAGGAAGCGCAGCACGAAGAAGGTGATCATCACCGGCACCCAGATCAAGAGACCGGTGATCAGGTACTTGCGGACGAAGTGTCTCGGCGGCGTGCGTTCTGGCTCCACGGCCCCCATCCTAGGCCCGCCGGCGCCCGGCACCCACCCATCCTTTTCGCTGCCCTCTCCTTTCTCCGTGTCGATCCCGAGCCCCTTTGGGGTATGCCTGCACCCGCACCCCAGCTTCGAAAGCGAGCCCAGCAGTTGAAGATCGGCATCCTCTCCCGCAAGCCCTCCCTCTACTCGACGCGGCGCCTCAAGGAGGCCGCCCGCGCGCGGGGCCACAGCGTCACGGTCGTCGACTACTCGCGCTGCTACATGAACATCACCTCCCACCGCCCGGCGGTGCTCTTCAAGGGCAAGGCGCTCTCCTTCGACGCCATCATCCCGCGCATCGGCTCCTCGATGACCTTCTACGGGACGGCGGTCGTGCGGCAGTTCGAGATGATGAACATCTTCTCGGCCAACGAGTCCCAGGCCATCGCCCGCTCCCGGGACAAGCTGCGGGCCCTCCAGCTCCTCTCGGCCGAGGGGATCGGCCTGCCGGTGACCGGCTTCGCCCGCTCGACCCAGGACGTGGATGGGATCATCGACGTGGTGGGCGGCGCCCCCCTGATCGTGAAGCTCATCGAGGGCACCCAGGGCGTCGGCGTGGTCCTGGCCGAGACCTACAAGGCGGCCGAGTCGGTGATCAGCGCGTTTCGCCAGCTCGACGCGAACATCCTGGTGCAGGAGTTCATCAAGGAGGCCGGCGGCTCGGACATCCGGGCCTTCGTGGTGGACGGCAAGGTGGTCGCCGCGATGAAGCGGCAGGGGCCCCCGGGCGAGTTCCGCTCGAACCTCCACCGCGGCGGCAGCGCCGAGAAGATCCGGCTCACCCCCGAGGAGCGCAGCACCGCGGTGCGCTCGGCGAAGATCCTCGGGCTGCGGGTGGCCGGCGTCGACATGCTGCGCTCGAACCACGGTCCGGTCGTGATGGAGGTGAACTCCTCGCCGGGCCTCGAGGGCATCGAGGCCGCCTCCGGCAAGGACGTGGCCGACAAGATCATCGCTTTCCTGGAGAAGAACGCCCACACCGGGCGGCGGAAGGACCGTGTCAAAGGCTGAACGACGCCCCTCGTTCCGGCTCGGAGAGCACGAGGTGCGAGCCGGGAAGCGAGCTCACCTCGAGCTCCCGGTCGCCCGGCTGCCCTCGGGCAACTGGATGAACCTGCCCCTGGTGGTGCTGCACGGGCGGCGCCCGGGGCCCACCCTCTGGCTGTCCGGCGCCATCCACGGTGAAGAGCTCAACGGCGTGGGCATCATCCACGACCTGCTCCCGCGCCTCGACGCGCGCGAGCTCTCGGGGACGCTCCTGGCCGCCCCGATCGTGAACGGCTTCGGGGTGATGGAGGGCTCGCGCTACCTGCCCGACCGCCGGGACCTCAACCGCTCCTTCCCGGGCTCGAACCGCGGCTCGCTGGCCTCGCGCCTGGCGCACCTCTTCTTCCAGCAGGTGGTCATCCGCGGCGACCTCGGCATCGATCTGCACACCGGCGCCGCCGGCCGCGAGAACCACCCGCAGCTGCGCTGCGACCTCGACCACCCCGAGACCCACGCCTACGCCGAGGCCTTCAGCGCACCGCTCACGCTCCACTCGGACCTGCGGGACGGCTCCCTGCGCGCCGCCGCCTGCGAGCGGGACATCCCGGTGCTCCTCTTCGAGGTCGGCGGCGCCCTGCGCTTCTCGCCCTCGGGCATCCGCGAGGGGGTGAACGGCATCCTCCGGGTGATGGAGAAGGCGGGGATGATCGAGGGCCCGGCGCCCCCGCCCAGCGGGCCGGCCCTCTTCTCGCGGCGCAGCCGCTGGATCCGGGCCCGCCGCAGCGGCTTCTGCTACCTGCGCGCCGATCTCGGCGAGCGGGTCACCCAGGGTCAGGTGCTGGCGGTGATCGGCGACGGCATCGGCAAGGACGAGACGCGGGTGCGCGCCCGCTCACCGGGCCTGGTCATCGCGGTGGACCGCTCGGCCCAGGTCTACCAGGGCGACGCCCTGGTCCACGTGGCGGAGCTCGAGGCGTGAAGAGGAAGCTCCGCCCCCCGAAGGTCCTCATCGGCTGGCGGGAGTGGGTCGAGCTGCCCTCCCTCGGCATCGAGCGGATCAAGGCCAAGATCGACACCGGCGCGCGCACCTCGGCGCTCCACGCGGACGTCGTGCGGACCTACCACCGGGCGGGCCGCTGCTTCGTCACCTTCCGGGTCCACCCGACCCAGCGCTCGCTCTCGCCCGAGCTCGAGGTCCACGCCGAGATGATCGACGAGCGGCAGGTCCGCTCCTCCAGCGGGAAGGCCGAGCTGCGGCCGGTGATCCTCACCACGCTGCAGCTGGGCGAGGAGCGCTGGCCGATCGAGATCACCCTGACCCGCCGCGACCTCATGGGCTTCCGGATGCTGCTGGGGCGCCAGGCCCTGCGCCGCCGGGTGCGGATCGATCCGGGGCGCTCCTTCCTCCTGGGGCGTCAGTCCCGGACGTAGTGGCAGGTGTAGCCGCTCGGGTTCTTCTCCAGGTAGTCCTGGTGGTAGCTCTCGGCGGGCCAGAAGGGGCCGGCCGGCACCACCTGGGTGACGATCGGGTTCTTCCAGCGGCCCGACTTCCCGGCGCGCTCGAGGGCGGCCCGGGCCTCGGCCACCTGCTTCTCGCCCACGGTGAAGATGGCCGAGCGGTACTGGGTGCCCCGGTCGTTGCCCTGGCGGTTCGGGGTGGTCGGGTCGTGGATCCGGAAGAAGAAGTCGAGGAGCTCTCCGTAGCTCACCTTCTTCGGATCGAAGACGATCCTCACGGATTCGGCGTGGCCGCTGTCGCCGCCCTTCACGTCGGAGTAGGTCGCGTTCGCGAGGTCTCCGCCGGTGTAGCCGACCTCGGTGTCGATCACCCCGGGCAGCTCGCGGATCAGGTCCTCCATCCCCCAGAAGCAGCCGCCGGCCAGGTAGGCGACCTCCTGGCCCTTCGCCGCCGGCTTCGGCGCGGGAGTGGGGGCGTCGCCGGCGCGGGCCGAGGCGACGAGGGCGGCGGTGCCCAGGAGGAGGGCGGCGAGGAGGAGGGGACGCAGGTGCTTCATGGCGGGGCTTCCTTTCGATCGCTACTTCGCTCCGCGACGAGAGGAGGTTACGCCCGCCCCGCGAGCGGGCCAGCCGGAGCCCCGGGCGGCCTTCAGTAGACGTCGGTGGCGAGCAGGGCGGCGAGGCCCGCGGCCTTCTCGCCCGGCGCGAGGGGAAGCTCCGCCAGGAAGGCGGCGTCCTCCGCCTCGGGCACCGCCGCCAGCAGCGCCGCGGCGGGCCCCTCGGGCGCCGGGGGGCCCCGCTCGGCCCGGTCCCGCACCCAGAGCTCGGCCAGCTCCTCCAGCAGGGGATCGACCGCGAGGCCCTCCTCCAGCCGGTGGCGCAGGGTCGCCGCGGCCGCGCGTCCCTGGTGGAGGATCACGACCGGGACCGGGTGGGCCTCGCGCAGCCCGGAGAGCGCCTCGAGGGCGGCGGCCGCCCGCTCGAGCTCGCCCAGGCGCAGGGCGGCCTCGACGATGCGGGAGTGGATCACGGCGGCCGGCCAGGGGCCCCGGGCCCGGGCGTCGAGGAGGCGCTCGGCCCGCTCCAGCGCTGGCGCCAGGTCCTCCCCCGAGAGGAGCGCCAGGCGCAGCCGCTCGTGGGCCAGGTAGAGGGCGTTGCTCCCCTGCCAGCCCTCGCTCATGCCGGAGGCGCCGTCGTTGGCGGCCTCGGCCCGCTCGAGGGCGGCGCGGGCCTCCTCGTGGCGCCCCAGCCGGGCGAGGGCAGCGAGGGTGTAGCAGTGGGAGATGTTCGCCTCCCAGGGGGCCGCCTCCTCGAAGGCGGCGAGGGCGTCGGCGAGGTGGAGCAGGGCGGCGTCGTCATCCCCCGTGTGCGCGGCGATGCGCCCCCGGGTGGAGAGGATCCGCGCGGCCTCCAGCGCGTCGCCCGCCTGCCGGGCCGCCCCGAGGGCCGCGTCGGCGTAGCGCCAGGCCTCCTCGCCGCGGCCCAGCTCGATGAGCAGGCTCGCCAGCGCGTTGAGGAGGCGGGCGGTCACGGCGTGCTTCGGGCGGTTGGCGCCGCCCTCCTCCTCGAGGAGCCACTGCAGGTGGGTGGCGGCCTCCATGGCGCCCTTGCGATCGCCGGCGTAGGCCCGGTACCGGCAGAGCAGCACCTGGGTCTCGGTGTGGGCCTGCACCAGCGCCCAGGGCGGCTCCTCGGCCCAGCCCGCCGCTGCCACCAGGTGGCCGTAGGCGTCCTGCAGGGCCTCCAGGCGCCCGAGCAGCACGGGGGGCGGGACCGAGCGGGTGCGATCGAGCCAGGCCGCCTCGTGGGCGGCGTCCAGCCAGCTGCTCACGCTGGGCGGGCGGGGCGCCGCGGCGTCCTCGAGCCCGAAGAGGGAGAGGAGCTCCGCGAGGGTCTCGACCGGCACCAGCTCCGGGCCCTCCCCGGCGAAGGCCTCCGGCCCGAGGCCCGCGGGCACGACGAGACGCTCGACGCAGGGGCGCTCTCGCCGCAGGGCCTCGCGCTTGGCCGCGACGCTGCGCTCGCGGTTGCCACCCAGGCGCAGCCGCCCCTGGGCGTCGAGGTGGCCGGTGACCGCGATGTCCTGGGGCAGCGGCCGCTCGCTCCAGCAGGAGAGGAGCATCAGCAGGAGGGCGGCGCCCATCGAGCTGCCCTCCACCCGCTCCAGGGCGTCGAGGCCGGGGTCGAGGCAGACCAGGCGGTGCCAGCCGCGCAGGGGCTCCAGGGGCGGCGCGCCCAGGGCGCGGGCGGCCTGCGCGTAGGCCTCGCCCGCCGTGTCGCGGGCGACCTCGTCGATCTCGACGGCGGGCCAGAAGGAGGCGAAGGGGCGGTCGCCCTCCTCGCGGGAGAGGAGGCCCAGCCGGATCACCGCCCCGAGGTGATCGTGGGAGGAGAGCCAGTAGGTGGCGCCGAGGAGCGGCTCCGGCCGCCGGAAGGCCCGGGAGGGCAGGGGAAGCTCGGTGTCGCCCACCTCCCGGAAGCGCGCCTGCAGGGCCTCGGCCTCGGCCTCCTCGAGGGAGCCCGGGGGCAGGAGGCGGGCGAGGTTCCAGGCCCGCTGGCGCAGGGGGCCGCGGCGCGGATCGCCGGCCTCACCCTCCCGGGCGAGCTCCTCCAGGCGCGCGAGGGCCCTCCGCAGGGCGTGGACGGGACGCAGGGCGTCGGCAGGCGTGATCACTCCTGCGGATCGTCCCCGGCCAGGGGCGTGATGGCAAGGGCCTCCCTGCGCGGCTCGCCCCCCTCGGGGTCGGCCAGGGAGACTCGCAGGGCGCGCGACCCGGCGCCCGCGCCGGCCAGGGGCACCCACCAGGCCAGGGCCAGGGGGGAGCGGTGGGGCAGGCCGGGGGCCTGGGGCTCGAGGCGGACCTCGAGGATGGCGTCGAAGTCGCCCCCGGCGTGGCGCACCACCAGGCCGGGCGGCGTCTCGTCGTCGTGCTCGGCCAGGCCGTGGGTGTGCACCAGCACCTCGCCGTCGAAGAGGGAGGCCACCGGGGCGCCCAGGGGGCGAGCGAGGATGGCCTCGGGCTCGGAGGCGGCCTCACCGCCGAACTGCAGCGAGGAGAGCTGCTCCAGGGCCCGGGGGGAGAGGCCCAGGGCCTGCAGGGCCGAGCCCACCAGGGGGCGGGTGAGGAAGCGCTCGATCTCCTCGCGGTGCTCCCCGGCGAGGAGGAGGTTGGCCCACCAGGCGCCGGGCGTGTGCCGGGCGATGGCCAGCAGCCAGGCGGGGACCTCCGGGTCGTGGCGCAGGGCCGCGGCCATCCGGTCGCGGCGGGCCGAGGCGCGGCCGTCGAGGGCATGGCAGCGGCGCAGGAGCTCGCGCTCCAGGCCCTCCCGGCCGGTCAGCCCGAGGGCCCAGGAGAGGCTCTCGAGATCGTCGCGCCGGGCGAGCACGGCCACCACGCCCGCGGGATCGTTGCCGCCGTCGAGGGCCACCAGGCCCGCCTCCAGGCCGTCCGAGAGGGCGTCGACCTTGGCCCGCAGGGCGGCCTCGGCGTGGGTCAGGTCCAGGGCACGCAGGCCGGCCTCGAGGGACTTGCGGGCGCCCCCCGGGAGGTGGCCGCCCCGCAGGAGGCGCCCGGCGGCGATCAGGGCCGCCGGGGGCTGCTCGTCCGGGGCGCGCAGCGCGTCCAGGGAGGGGCCATCGAGCCACTCGGGCAGGAGGGCCGGGTCTTCGATCCAGGGTGTCGAGGCCATCGTCACGATCTCCAGGAGCGCGGTCGAAAAGAGGGCAGGCCTTCGCCTGCCTTGGGTCAGGAATCGCCCTCCCGACGACCCGCAGGCGCCTCTTCTGACGCCTCGTCGCAGCCCAGCAGGCGGGTCATCAGATCGACCTCCACGACGCCGATCTCGCCGGTCTCGTGGAGCGCCGCGATGGCCGCGCAGGCCGCCACCTTGCCCCGGCGGCGGTACTGGTAGACCCGGTCCCGGGCCCGCCGGCGGTCGGTGGCGCTCGCCTCGCCGCCGGGATCGGCCCAGCGGGCGATCTGCGGCTCGATCTCCTCTCCGAGGAGGTGGGCCTCGAGGTGGATCCGGACGTTGTCCTGGACACGCTCGAGGTCGCGGGCCCGGTGCAGCCGGGAGAGGCTGCCCAGGAGCATCCCGAAGAGGTGCTCGAGGTCGGCGGCGAAGACCGGATCGTCGTCCGCCGGCGCCTTCACCGCCGGGGCGTCGTCGAGGTTCACCTTGTTCTTGCGCGAGCGGAAGTAGTCGATGGCGTAGCGCTGCAGGATCCGGTTGCACCAGGCGCGGGCCGCCCGGTCGTCCTCCCCCCGGAAGCGGCTCCGCCCGAGGGACGCCTCCAGCACCACCTTGTGGATGGCCTCCTCGACGATGACCTGGGGCAGGTGGGGGAAGCGCCGGCGGAGGGTCCCGCCCCCGAAGCGCTGCACCATCGCGTAGAGCGCGGCGGCCGCCGCGTCGCGCTCGCGGCGCGGCAGCTCGTCGTCGGCGAGGGTTCGCAGGAGCTCCCAGAGGGCCATGGCGGGCCATTCTATGCCAGGGAAGGCCCCGGGTAGCCACCACGGCCATTGACGGCCCCCGGTGTCAGACCCACAGTGACCCCCCGTCGCTGGGGCCCCCGTTGCGAGGCCAGGAGGAGACACCATGGAAGCCATCGTTCGGCTCGAGGGAGTCGAGAAGGACTACGAGCTCGGCAAGACCATCGTCCCCGCGCTGCGCGAGATCGATCTCGAGATCGCCCGGGGCGAGTTCACGACCATCGCCGGACCCTCGGGCAGCGGGAAGACCACCCTGCTGAACCTCGTGGGCTGCGTGGACGTGGCCACCCGGGGCGAGGTGCACGTGGACGGCCACGAGACCCACAACCTCTCGGACCGGGCCCTGACCACCCTGCGGCTGAACACCCTCGGCTTCATCTTCCAGTCCTTCAACCTGGTGCCGGTGCTCTCGGTCTTCCAGAACGTCGAGCTGCCCCTCCTCCTCGGCGGGAGGCTCTCGAAGAAGGAGCGCAAGGAGCGGGTCGAGGAGATCATGGAGCGGGTGGGGCTGGCCGATCAGCTCCGGAAGCGCCCCAACGAGCTCTCCGGCGGGCAGCGCCAGCGGGTCGCCATCGGGCGGGCCCTCGTCGGGCGGCCGAAGATCGTCCTGGCCGACGAGCCCACCGCCAACCTCGACTCGAAGACCGGCGCCAACATCATCGACCTGATGCGGGAGCTCAACCAGCAGGACCACACCACCTTCATCTTCTCCACCCACGACCCGCGGGTCTGGGAGCACGCCCGCCGGATCATCAAGCTGGAGGACGGCCGGATCGTCGCGGACGAGCCGGGGGCGGCGAGCGGTGAGCTGCCGCCCCCGCCCGCGGGCGAGGAGGCCTCCACCGGGGCGAGCGCGTCATGAATAAGGTCGCCGCCACCGGGCTCCTGCTGCGCATGTCGATGCGCAGCCTCTGGAGCCACAAGATCAAGAGCCTCATCGTGGGCTTCCTGATGTTCTTCGGCACCTTCCTGGTGGTCCTCGGCAGCGCCATGCTCGACTCGATCGAGCACTCGATGGAGCGCACCGTGGTCTCAAGCCTGGCCGGGCACCTCCAGGCCTACGACGCCACCGCCCGGGACGACCTGGCCCTCTTCGGGGGCAGCTTCATGGGCTCGGAGGACATCGGGAAGATCGACGACTTCGCGCCGGTGAAGCAGGCGCTGCTCGAGACGGAGGGGGTCGCCGCCGCCGTGCCGATGGGGCTGACCTCGGCGATGGTGGTGAAGGCCGGCGAGCTCGACAAGGTGCTCGAGAAGCTCCGGGACGCCGCCGAGGCCGAAGACGCCGGGGCGATGGCGATCCTGGGGGAGCAGGTGCGGCAGATCGCCCGCGACCTGATCCCCGACTACGAGCGCAGCCGGGCCCTGGCCGCCGACCAGGCCAAGGTCGACGGGCAGCTGGCCATCCTGGAGGAGATGAGCTCGGAGCCCTTCTGGGCGAGCCTGAGCGAGGATCCCATCCCCCACATCGACCGCCTCGACAGCGAGCTCGCGCCCCTGGCCGAGGAGGGGAAGTCGCTCTGGCTGCGCATCCTCGGGACCGACCTCGAGGTCTTCGCCCAGAACTTCGATCGCCTGAAGGTGGTCGAGGGAGAGCTGCCGCCGCCAGGAAGGCGCGGCATCCTCCTCTCGAAGCGCTTCTACGAGAAGCAGGCCAAGCACCGGATCGCCCGGGCCCTGGACCGCCTGCACGAGGGGGTCACCGAGCGCGGGCAGACCATCGCCGACGATCCCCTGCTCTCCGACCAGGCCAAGCGCCTGCCGGATCAGTACCAGCGGATCCTCTTCGAGCTCACCCCCGCCTCGGGGGAGGCCCTCGACGCGAAGCTGAAGGAGCGCTTCCCGGAGGTGGAGGGGGCGCTGAAGGACCGCCTCAGGGCCTTCCTCACCGTGGACGACTCGAACATCCGGGAGCGGCACGCGGCCTTCTACGAGGAGATCGCCCCGCTCATCGAGCTCTACCCGGTGGCCATCGGCGAGAAGCTGATCCTGCGCTCCTTCACCAAGGCGGGCTACCAGAAGGCCACGCCGGTGCAGGTCTGGGGCATCTTCGAGTTCTCGGGCCTCGAGAGCTCCGACCTCGCCGGCGCCCAGAACCTCATGGATCTGATCACCTTCCGCGAGGTCTACGGCGTGATGACCCCCGCCAAGAAGGCGGAGCTCGCGCAGATCAAGGAGGCGGCCGGCCTCGAGGACGTCGGCGCCGACGACGCCGAGGCGGCCCTCTTCGGGGAGGACAGCGCCCTGGTCGAGGAGGCCTCCGAGACCGGCTTCGACGAGCTGGCGGGCGTCGATCTCGCCGAGGGCGCCGCGGCCTCCCAGCTCGACGACCGCACCTACACCCAGGCGGAGATCGACTCGGGCCTGGCCCTCTCGGTGGCGGTCATCGCCGCGGATCCCGAGCACGTGCCCGAGCTCCAGGCGCGGGTCGAGCAGCAGCTCGCCGCCGCGGGCCTCGAGCTGAAGGTGGTGGGCTGGCAGAAGGCGGCCGGCATGGTGGGGCAGTTCCTCTGGGTGAACCGGGCGGTGCTCTACCTGGCCATCTTCTTCATCTTCGCGGTGGCCCTCTTCATCATCAACAACTCGATGGTCATCGCGACCCTCGAGCGGGTCCCGGAGATCGGCACCCTGCGGGCCATCGGCGCCCAGCGCAGCTTCATCACCAGCCAGGTGCTGACCGAGACCATCGCCCTGGGCGTGCTGGCCGGGGGGCTGGGCGCCGCCTTCGCCCTCTTCATCCTCCAGGCGCTGGGGCAGGCCGGCATCCCCGCCGGCGGCGTCGACATCCTGGTCTTCCTCTTCAGCGGACCGAAGCTCTACCCCAGCGTGGGGCTGGTCCACGTGCTCATCGGCGTGGCGACCATCCTCGTGGTGAGCATCCTCTCCACCGTCTACCCGGCCTGGATCGCCACCCGCGTCCAGCCGGTCGTCGCCATGGGCGCGGGGGAGTAGCCTCATGGGCGTCTATCTGATCCTCGCCATCCGGAACCTCGTCCAGGCCCGCCGCCGGACCCTGCTGATCGGCTCGGCCCTCGGGCTGGTCACGGCCCTCTTCGTGATCCTCCTCTCCCTCTCCCAGGGGATGACCGACACGATGATGCGGGTGGCCACCACCCTCTCCGCCGGCCACGTGAACGTCGCGGGCTTCTACAAGCAGAGCGCCCGGGAGGCCGCGCCGATGGTCACCGGGGCCGCGGCGGTCCGGAAGATCGTCGAGGAGAAGACCCCGGGCCTCGACTACGTCATCGATCGCCAGCGGGGCTGGGCGAAGATCGTCAGCGACACCACCTCGCTCTACGCGGGCCTCACCGGCGTGACCATCGCCGAGGAGGGCCGCCTCCTGGCGGAGCTGCAGATCACCGCCGGAGATCCGCAGCAGCTCACCGGCAACGACACCTGCATGATCTTCGAGGCCCAGGCCGAGCGCCTCCAGGTCGGGGTGGGGGACCTGCTGACCATCGCCTCCCAGGACACCAGCGGCCGGAGCAACTCGGCCGACGTGCGGGTGGTCGCGATCGCCGCCGACCTGGGCTTCATGAGCAACTGGTCCTTCTTCGTCCCGAAGGAGACCATCTACGAGCTCTACGACATGAACCGGGAGACCACCGGGGTCATCCAGGTCTACCTGAAGGACGCCGAGCAGGCCTCGGCGACGATGGGCACGCTGCGGACGGCCCTCTCCGAGGCGGGCTACGAGCTGATGGACCACCAGCCCTTGCCCTTCTGGGCCAAGTTCGAGCGGGTCTCGGGCGAGGACTGGCGCGGGCAGCGCCTGGACCTGACGACCTGGGACGACGAGGTCTCCTTCCTGAAGTGGGTGGTCACCGCCCTCGACACCATCTCGGTGGTGCTGATCGTCATCCTCCTGGGCATCATCATCGTCGGGATCATGAACACCATGTGGATCTCGGTGCGCGAGCGGACCCGGGAGATCGGCACCCTGCGGGCCATCGGCATGCACCGCCGCCGGGTGCTGATGATGTTCCTCATCGAGGCCCTGCTCCTGGGGCTGGCCGGAACCCTGGCCGGCGCGCTCGCCGGCGCCCTCCTGGGGGTGGTCGTCGATCTCGCCGCCATCAAGGTGCCCTGGCCGGCGCTGAAGGCCGTGCTGATGAGCGACCAGATCCACCTGGTGGTGGGCTTCGCCCAGGTCGCCGGCGCGGTCCTCGTCTTCACCCTCGTCACCGGCCTCGCGGCCCTCTGGCCGGCCCTGCGCGCCGCCAAGCTCCGTCCCATCACCGCCATCCAGAGAGTGGGCTAGTCCACCATGAGAACCATCTGCCTCGCCCTCCTCGCGGGTCTGCTGCTCCAGGCGGCGCCCGCCCTCGCCGCCCCCCTCGACGCCGCCGGCATGAAGGCGCTGCTCGAGAAGCTCGACGACCGTCAGCGCAACTCGGGCGACTACAAGTCCCTGGTCTTCATCGAGCAGAAGGAGAAGGGGAAGAGCGACCTCGTCTACGAGGCGGTCATCTACCGCCGGGACGAGGACGACAAGCTGATGATCCTCTTCATCAAGCCCAAGAGCGAGGCGGGGAAGGGCTACCTGCGCCTCGACAAGAACCTCTTCATGTACGACCCCTCCATCGGGAAGTGGGACCGGCGCACCGAGCGCGAGCGGATCGGTGGCACGAACTCGCAGCGCTCGGACTTCGACGAGTCCCGCCTGGCCGAGGAGTTCGACCCCGAGTACCTCGGGGAGGAGAAGCTCGGGAAGTTCACCACCCACCACCTGAAGCTGAAGGCGAAGACGGACGCCGACGTCGCCTACCCGGTCATCGAGATGTGGATCGACCAGGAGACCTCGAACATCCTCAAGCAGCAGGAGTTCGCGGTCTCCGGCCGGCTGATGCGGACCAGCTACTACCCCAAGTGGGGGAAGATCTTCTCCGAGTCGAAGGGGGAGGAGATCTTCTTCCCCAAGGAGATCCGCATCTTCGACGAGCTGGAGAAGGGGAAGTCGACCACCATCGTGATGCTGAAGGTGGATCTGGCGCCGCTGCCGGCGAACATCTTCACCAAGGCGTGGCTCGAGAGTAAGTCGAGATGACACGGCTCGCTCCCTGGTTGGCGGCGCTGGTGGTCTGTGCTCCCGGGGGGGTCCGGGCACAGGAAGAAGCAGCCGTGGACGTGCACGTGGACGTGGACGTCGACGAGGCTCGGGATGCGGAGATCTTCGGGGAGGCTTCGGCCGAGGCTGAGGCGGATGCTGAGGCTCGTGAAGACGAGATCTTCGGGGACGGGGACGGGGACGGCGCTCCGGAGGATGCGGCCAATGATCTGGGGCTCGCACCGGGGCTCTCCGATGCCGACATCGGGGTGAAGCTCGACGAGGCGGAGGATCCGCTGGCGATCGGGGGGCGGCTCTACCTGCGCCTCGACTGGACGGCGCTGGAGGAGGGCTACCCGGAGGACTTCTCCTGGAGCACGCCGGCGCTGATGGATCTCTACCTCGACGCGCGGCCCAACGAGCGGCTGCGGGCCTTCGTGAAGGGTCGGCTCTCCCACGACTTCACCGCCCGGGGGGACGAGGTCGGCCTCGACGGGAGCCCGGTGGCCCCCACCCGGGTGATGCTGGATCAGCTCTGGGTGAAGTGGGACCTGAGCCGGACCCTCTTCCTGACCGTCGGCCAGCAGCCCCTGCGCTGGGGCTCGGGGCGCTTCTGGAACCCCACCGACTTCCTGAACAAGCGCTTCAAGGACCCCCTGGCGGTCTTCGACGAGCGCCTCGGCCTCCCGCTGGTGAAGCTGCACCTGCCCCTGGAGTCGCTGGGCTGGAACCTCTACGCCATCGCCGACTTCGACGGCGCCCGCATCCCCGAGGACGTCACCGGCGCCTTCCGGGCCGAGGCCCTCTTCGGCACCACCGAGCTGGCCCTCTCGGCGGCGGTGGGCAAGGACGAGCCCCTGCGCCTGGGGGCGGACGTCACCACCGGCCTCTGGGTGCTGGACCTTCGCCTGGAGACGGCCCTGCTCCACGGGGTGAAGACCCCCTACTTCGAGGGGGAGTTCGACCTGGCGGGCGGCCGGATCCCGACCCTGGTCGATCGCAGCGACGACTGGATCGTGCGGGTGACCGCCGGCGCCGAGCTGGGCATCAACCTCAACGACGAGGACGCCCTCTACCTGGGGGTCGAGTACTTCTACAACGGCATGGGCTACGAGGGCGCCGGGCTCTACCCCTGGCTGCTGGCCTACCCCTACCTCCAGGCCGCCCAGGGGCTCTCCTCACCGGCCCTCTTCACCCCCTTCTACCTGGGCCGCCACTACGCCTCCTTCTACGCGGCGCTGCCGGCACCCGGGCGCTGGGACGACGTGAGCTTCACCCTCTCCGCGCTCTCGAACCTGAGCGACCGATCGGTCGTGGCACGGCTGGATTTTTCCGTTCAGCTCGTTACCTATCTCCGGCTGAACGCATATTTCTCGCAGCACCTCGGTCAGGAGGGTGAGCTGCGATTCGGCATGGAGGTGCCCCCTCTGCCGGTCGAGGGTTTGGAGCAAGGATTCCGGGTAGTTCCGCCCCTCCTCGATCTCGGGGTGGGACTCACGCTCACCCTCTGAGCGCCAGGCGAGAGGCAAAGCGTGCACCCTCTTTCCGGGGGGATCGCTAAAGCTGCGTTCAACTCGTTCCAGCTGTCGGAAAACCCCCACGAACTGGCGGTTTCTCGTGGCATGGCAGTTGCTCTGTAAATCGGTATCCGTGTGTCAGGGCGGGGGCCGCCGAAGACGGGACGCCCATGAATACCCTCGATACCTACCTGCAGTCGGTGGGTCGCCATCCGTTGCTGGAGCCAGCGGAGGAGACGCGCCTGGCTCGCCGCTTCCGTACGACCGGAGATCCGGCCGCCCGGGAGAAGCTGATCACCGCGAACCTGCGCTTCGTGGTCAGCGTCGCCAAGGGGTATCGCCGCTACGGCCTCCCCTTCATCGATCTGGTCCAGGAGGGCAACCTCGGCCTGATCCGGGCGGTCGAGAAGTTCGACCCCGATCGGGGCGTGCGGCTCATCACCTACGCCCGCTGGTGGATCCGCGCCTTCATCCAGAGCCACATCCTGCGCTCCTGGTCCCTGGTGCGGGTCGGCGGCACCCGGGCCGACCGCCGCCTCTTCTTCGCCCTCTCCCGGGCCCAGCACGCCCTGGGGAAGGTCGGCCTCGACGACGGCCTCGACGAGGAGGCCATCGCCGCCGAGGTGGGCCTCTCTCCGGAGGTGGTCCGCAAGAGCGCCCCCCGCATCGCCCGCCGGGACGCCAGCCTCGACGCCCCCGCCGGCGAGGAGGGGCAGGAGACCCTCCTCTCCCTCGTCGCCTCCCCGGCGCCGGGCCCCGACGAGGCCGTCCTGCGGCAGTCGGTGCGGGAGGACGTGGCCGACCGCCTCGACGCCGCCCTGGCCCACATGGACGAGCGCAGCCGGGCCGTGCTCCAGCGCCGGGTGCTCTCCGACGACCCGGCGCCCCTGCGCCGCCTCGGCCGCGAGCTGCACCTCTCCCGCGAGGGCGTGCGCCAGATCCAGGCCCGCAGCCTCCAGAGCCTCCGCGAGCGCTTCGACGAGTTCGAGGACTACGTGCCCCGCGAGGACAAGGGCTCACCGACGGCCAATTTCGGCTAGGCCGGGGGGGAGCGTTCAGCTCCCGAACGCCGAAACGGCCGGAGGATCGCTCCTCCGGCCGTTCTTCGTTCCGTCCTGGATCCAGGTGGGGGCTACTCGCCCTCTTCCTGCGCGAAGCCCGGAGTCGGGAAGGCGTTGAGCGCCTTCACGTAGTTGGCTCTCTCGAAGACGCCGGGCTGCGGCACGTTGGCGTGGCTCATGCTGCCCTTGAGCTGATCGAGGGAGCTGTACTCGTGCTCCTCCAGCCAGCGGGCGAGGTCGGCCTTGAGGGTGCCGAGGTGGCCCGGACCGCGGCGCAGCAGCGAGGCGAGCACCATGGTGACGTCCGCGCCGGCCATCATCGCCTTCACGACGTCGGTCGCCTCGTGGACGCCGCCGGTGGCCGCCAGGGAGGCCTCGGTCTGACCCCGGAGGATGGCGATCCAGCGCAGGGCCACCCGCAGGTCGTTCGAGTCCGAGAGATCCACCCGCGGCACCACCTCGAGGGCGTCGAGGTCGATGTCCGGCTGGTAGAAGCGGTTGAAGAGGACGAGGCCGTCGGCCCCCTCCTTCAGCAGCTTCCGGGCGAGCCAGGCCACGTTGGTGAAGTAGGGGGCGAGCTTCACGGCGACCGGGATGTCCACGGTGCGCCGCACCTCCCGCAGCACCGAGAGGTAGTCCTCCTCGATCTCCGAGGGCGGGAGGAGGGGGTCGGTGGGCAGGAAGTAGATGTTCAGCTCGAGAGCGTCGGCGCCGGCCTGCTCGATGTAGCGAGCGTACTGCAGCCAGCCGCCGGGCGAGACGCCGTTGAGGCTGCCGATGATCGGGATGCTCACCGCCTCCCGGGCCTTGCGGATGTGCTCGACGTAGAGCTCCGGCTCGAGCTGGAAGCTCGAGGGCTCGGGCAGGTACTCCATCGCCTCGGCGGTGGAGTCGGTGCCCTGCAGGAGGAACATGTCCAGCTCGTGGATCTCGCGGTTCACCTGCTCCTCGAAGAGCGAGTAGACGACCACCGCGGCGGCGCCCTCGTCCTCGAGGCGCTTGATGCCCGAGAGGCTACGGGAGATGGGGCCCGCCGAGACGACGAGCGGGTTGTCGAGCTCGAGGCCGAGATACGTGGTCTTCAGGTTCATCTCGGTTCTCCTTTAGCGGCTGGCGCCGGTCTCGGGGTGCGCAAGCTGGTAGTAGAGGGCGTAACGATCCCGGGCCTCGCGCTCCGCCTCCTCCAGGAGGCGGTTGGCGCGCTCGGGGCGCGAGTGGATCAGGACCCGGAAGCGGCCCTCTCGCTCCGCGTATTCGCGGTAGGGGAGGGAGGGCGCCTTGGAGTCCAGCTGCAGGGGCGGCTTGCCCTGCTCGCTGCGGCGGGGGTCGTAGCGGAGCAGCGGCCAGTGGCCGGTCTTCACCGCCAGATCCTGCTGGTTCATGCCCAGGGTCATGTCGATGCCGTGGGCGATGCAGTGGCTGTAGGCCAGGACCAGGGAGACGCCCGGGTAGGACTCGGCCTCCGTGAGGGCCTTCACGGTCTGGGTGTCGCTCGACCCCATCGCGATCCGGGCCACGTAGACGTTGCCGTAGCCCATGGCCAGGAGCGCCATGTCCTTCTTCTCGGTGCCCTTGCCCGCGGCGGCGAACTTCGCGACCGCGCCCTTGGGCGTGGCCTTGGACATCTGGCCGCCGGTGTTGGAGTAGACCTCGGTGTCGAGGACCAGGATGTTCACGTTCTTGCCCGAGGCGAGGACGTGATCGAGGCCGCCGTAGCCGATGTCGTAGGCCCAGCCGTCGCCGCCCATGATCCAGACGCTGCGGGGCAGGAGGTGCTCGCAGACGTCGGCGAGGGCCTTCGCCTCCGAGCCGCCGAGCTCGGCCAGGGCGCCGCGGAGCTTGGCGATCTCCTCGCGGCGGCGCTGGTAGCCGGCCTCGTCGGTCGGGTGGAAGTCCTTCAGGGAGCCGACCAGCTCGGCGTCGAGCTTGCCGGAGAGGCGGTCGAGGAGGGTCCGGGCCTTCTTCTCGAGGGCGTCGACGGCGTAGCGGAAGCCGATGCCGAACTCGGCGTTGTCCTCGAAGAGGGAGTTGGACCAGGTCGGGCCGGCGCCCGAGGCGTTCTGGCTCCACGGGGTGGTCGGCAGGTTGCCGCCGTAGATCGAGGAGCAGCCGGTGGCGTTGGCGACCAGCATCCGGTCACCGAAGAGCTGCGAGACGAGCTTCACGTAGGGGGTCTCGCCGCAGCCCACGCAGGCGCCGGAGAACTCGAAGAGGGGCTGGGCGAACTGCGAGCCCTTCACCGTCTCGAGCTTCAGTTCCTTGCGGTCGGCCTCGGGGATGGTGAGGAAGGCCTCCCAGCGCTGCTTCTCGACCTCGAGGACCTCCTCCTTCTTCACCATGTTGATGGCCTTGAGCTTCACCGCCGTCTTGTTCTTGGCGGGGCAGGCCTCGACGCACATGGCGCAGCCGGTGCAGTCCTCGGGGGCCACCTGCACGGTGTAGAGGGAGCCCGCCGGGAAGTCCTTGGCCTTGTAGGGCACGGCCAGGAAGCCGTCGCTCTTGGGCCGGTCACCCTCGGCGAAGGCCTTCACCCGGATCGCCGCGTGGGGGCAGACGATCGCGCACTTGTTGCACTGGATGCAGGTGACCTCGTCCCAGATCGGGATCTCGGAGGCGATGTTGCGGCGCTCCACGGCGGCGGTGCCGGTGGGGAAGGTGCCGTCCACCGGGAAGGCGGAGACCGGCAGATCGTTGCCGTGGCCGGCGATGATCTTGGCGGTGACCCGCTTCACGAAGTCGTCGACCTTCTCCGGGACCAGGGCCGCCATCTCGGGGCCGGTGGCCGCGTCGTCGGTGACGTTCACCTCGGTGAGCGACGCCAGGGTGGCGTCCACCGCGGCGAAGTTCTTGTCGACCAGGGCCTTGCCCTTGATGCCGTAGGTCTTCTCGATGCTGTCCTTGATGTGCTGGATGGCCTCGTCGCGGGGCAGCACCTTGGAGAGGGCGAAGAAGACCGTCTGCATGACGGTGTTGATGCGGGTGCCCATGCCCGCGGCCTTGGCCACGGAGGCCGCGTCGATCGCGTAGACCTTCAGGCCCTTCTCCCGGATCCGCTCCTGGTAGAGGCGGGGGAGGGAGGCGAAGACCTCGGCGGCGGGGACCGGCGTGTTCAGCACGAAGGTGCCGTCCTTGCGGGCCCGGGCCAGGATGTCGAAGCGGTCGATGAACTGCGGCTGGTGGCAGGCCACGTAGTGGGCCGACTCGAGCTCGTAGGGAGCGCGGATCGGGTTCTTGCCGAAGCGCAGGTGGGAGACGGTCATCGCGCCGGCCTTCTTCGAGTCGTAGACGAAGTGGCCCTGGGCGTTCATCTCGGTGGCCTCACCGATGATCTTGATCGCCGACTTGTTGGCGCTGACGGTGCCGTCCGAGCCGAGGCCGTAGAAGAGGGCCCCGATGGTGCCGTCGTCGGGCAGCTCCCAGTCGCGGTCCCAGTCGAGGGAGAGGCCGGTCACGTCGTCGGCGATGCCGACGGTGAAGGTCTTCTTGGGCGCGTCCTTGGCCAGCTCGTCGAAGACGGCCTTCACCATGGCCGGGGTGAACTCCTTGGAGGAGAGGCCGAAGCGGCCGGCGATGAGGCGGGCGTCCTTCTTGGCGCCCGACCCCTCGCGCAGGGCGAGGGCCACGTCGAGGGCCAGGGGCTCGGCCGGGGCGCCGGGCTCCTTGGTGCGGTCGAGGACCGCGATCGACTTCACGGTCTCGGGCAGGGTCTTCAGGAAGGCCTCGACGGCGAAGGGGCGGTAGAGCCGCACCGTGAGGGTGCCGACCTTCTCGCCCTGCTCGGCGAGGATCCGCGCGGTCTCCCGGGCGGTGTCCGCGCCGGAGCCCATGAGCACGACGACCCGCTCGGCCTCGGGGTGGCCGACGTAGTCGAAGAGGTTGTAGCGGCGGCCGCAGAGCTCGAAGAGGCGGTCCATCGCCGCCTGCACGATCGCGGGCGTGGCGTCGTAGAACTTGTTGCAGGACTCGCGGGCCTGGAAGAAGACGTCCGGGTTCTGCGCGGTGCCGCGGAGCACGGGATGGTCGGGGGAGAGGGCCCGGGCGCGGTGCTCGGAGATCTTCGCCTCGTCGATCATCTTCGCCAGGACCTCGTCGGGGAGCTCGGAGATCTTGTTGAGCTCGTGCGAGGTGCGGAAGCCGTCGAAGAAGTGGATGAAGGGCACCCGGCTGTCGAGGGTGGCCGAGTGGGCCACCAGCGCCAGGTCGTGCGCCTCCTGAACGCTCGAGGAGGCCAGCAGCGCCCAGCCGGTCTGGCGGGCGGCCATCACGTCGCTGTGGTCACCGAAGATCGAGAGGGCGTGGGTGGCCACGGTCCGGGCGGAGACGTGGATCACCGCCGGGGAGAGCTCGCCCGCCATCTTGAAGAGGTTGGGGATCATCAGCAGGAGACCCTGCGACGCCGTGAAGGTCGTCGAGAGAGCGCCGGCCTGCACCGCGCCGTGGATCGCGCCGGAGGCGCCACCCTCGCTCTGCAGCTCGCTGACGTCGGGGATGGAGCCCCAGATGTTCGGGCGCTCCTCGGAGGCCCACTGATCCGCCAGCTCGCCCATCGGGGAGGCCGGGGTGATCGGGTAGATCGCGACGACCTCGGAGAGGCGATAGGCCACCGAGGTGGCAGCTTGGTTACCGTCGATGGTGACGAGTTTCTCGCTCATGAGGGGTTCCTGCTTTCGTTGAGGATCGGAGCGGTGGGATGGCCAGCGGAAGGTCGGTCGCGGGGGGCTTCGCCCTGCGCCCAATCGTGCTAGACGCACCGTAACGAGGGGTGGAGATCTACCCCAGGGCCGGGAAGGAATGAAGCATGACGGGTAGGGGAATCGCGCTCGTCGCGACGCCGATACTCATGGCGCTCTGCGTCGTGAATCCGGCCGTCGCTGAAGATGATTCGCAGGATTTGGGGGATTCTCCGGCGGACGTCGAGCTCGAGGATCCTGGCCTCGGTGAGCTGGAGGATCTGAAGCTCGACGAGATCGACTTCGGCGAGCTGGACCTGGGCGACGAGTTCGCCCTCCTGGCCGAGGAGAACGTCGTCGTCAGCGCGAGCCGCCGCCTCCAGGACATCTCGGAGAGCCCCTCGACGATCACCGTCTTCACCCGGGAGCAGCTCCTCGCCGCCGGCGTCCGGGATCTCCACGACATCCTCCGGCTGGTGCCGGGCTCGGACGTCCACCTCGCCACCCAGTCCTGGTCCATGATCGGCGCCCGGGCTGGCACCACCGAGGCCAGCGACCTGCTGGTCGTGCTCCTCGACGGCCGCGACATCGCCACCGGCGTGCTGGGCATCCCGCTGATCACCAACCTGCCGGTGCCCATCGAGGCCATCGAGCGGGTGGAGGTCATCCGCGGACCGGGCTCGACCCTCTATGGCGCCAACGCCTACCAGGGGGTGGTGAACATCACCACGGTGCGCCCGGAGGAGCGCTCGGGCGTGAGAGGGGTCTTGCGGGGCGGCACCCAGGAGTCCTACGTCGCCTGGGCCTCCGGCAGCGCCCTGCTCGGCGGCGCTCGCCTGCTGGCCGACGTCGGCGCCGAGCAGGCCGGCACCTTCTACGAGGAGGCCGCTCCCCGGCGGAACCTCCGGGGGAGGCTGCGCCTCTTCACCGCGACGGGGGAGGACTCGGAGCTCGATCTGGAGCTGGGGGCCTCCACTCTCTCCGGCCCGGGCTACACCGGGCTCGGCCCCCAGGACATCAGCGCCTATCTCAACCCCTACCTGCGCCTCGAGTGGCACCGGGGCGGCCTGCGCGTCGGGGCCTGGGGAAACCTCTTCCTCCTGCGCAGCAGCCTCGACATGGGGCTGCGGCTGGTCGGCCTCGACGGCAGCGTCGCGGAGCTGGCCCGCCTGCGCACCTCGACCGGCGAGCAGACCATCGATCTGCGGGAGCTCTCCGGCGAGCTCACCGCTCAGTACCAGTTCGACTGGGCGGTGACCGACTGGCTGCAGAGCACCGCCGTGGTCGGCGCCAGCCTGCGAGCCGGCACCTTCACCGGAGAGGTCCTGGCCGGAGAGTGTCCGCAGCCCTTCACCACCTCGGCGGACTGCGCCGCCGGCTCCATCGGCGAGTCACGGGCTGGCCTCTTCGCCCAGAACGAGACGCGGCTGGGCGAGGATTGGCTGGTCACCCTCGGGCTGCGCCTCGACGCCAACACGATCCAGGCGAAGCCCCTGACCGGCTCGCCCCGGGCCAGCCTGATCTGGCACCCCAGCCGGCAGCAGGCCCTGCGCCTCTCCTACGGGCGCTCCTATCGCAAGCCCACCCTCCTCGAGGCCCGCTCGCACCTGCGGGTGGAGGGCACCTACCCCAACCCCGAGGTCGCCCACCGGGTCGAGGAGATCTTCGCCACCCAGGTCGGGAACGAGGAGCTCGGGCCCGAGGTCCTCGAGGCCGTGGAGCTGGGCTACCGGGGCACCTTCCTCGAGGGGAAGCTGCGGCTGATGGTGGACCTCTGGGCCTACCGCAGCCACGACGCCATCTACTTCACGGTCGACATGCTCGACACCTTCCTCGGGGTGCCGACCATCAAGCCCGACGCCAAGATCACCTTCGAGAACATCGAGCGCAACGAGGACCACGCCGGCTTCGAGCTGACCCTGGCCCACGATCCGCTGCCCTGGCTCTCCTACGGGCTCGTCTACTCCTTTCGCCACGCCTTCGTTCAGCCCTCCGTCGAGACGATGCCCTTCTTCCCCGAACACGGGGTCGATCTCTGGGCCCGGATCGGGAGGCCCGCCGAGGGGCCCCGGCTCTGGATGCACCTCGACTGGAACTCCCTCTACGAGGTCACGGTGCGGGACCCGCGCTCTTCGGTCGCCCCGCCCATCGTGCAGGAGCTGGGCAACCGCAGCCGCCTGATCCTCACCGGCGCCTGGCGCTTCGCCGGATCGAAGGGGCGCGCCCTCGAGGTCGGCGTCTTCGGCAGCGATCTGGTCTCGGGCATCGACGCCCTGGGCGGGGCGCGCCGGCGCGAGTACCCTGGCTGCCCGGGTGAGAATTGCCCCGCCGGCTACGAGGACTATGTAGGGGAGCCGCTGGGGCGAGAGCTCTCCCTCTTCGTCCGCGGCAACTACTAGAACCCTCTTCTCGATCCCGAAGCCGATGATGCCCGCCGCCACCGCTGGACCTCCGAGCCCCGCTCTCCTGGAGCCCGTGCTCTGGGCGACCTGGATCGCCTACGGGCTCACGGCCCTCCTGGCCCTCCTGGGCCACGGCTGGACCCGCCGCGCGCTCGGCCTGGCCGTCGCCCTCCACCTCGCCACCGCGACGATCCGCGGGGTCGCCATCGAGTACATCCCCCTCACCAGCAAGGCCGAGACCTTCCTCGCCACGGCCCTGGCGCTGGCGGTGGTGCTGCTGGTGCACTTCGATCGGGCGCGCCGCTACACCCTGCCGATGCTCCTGGCGATCGGCGCGGCGCTCTACACCTCGGCCCGCTTCGACCACGGCCTGGGCTACCCGGTGCCGCCGCTGATCACGATCTGGTACCCCCTGCACGTGCCGCTCTCCTTCCTCTCCTACGGGGCCTGGATGGCGTCGGCGGCCGCGGGCTTCGCCTTCCTCCTCGGGGCCGAGGATCCCTGGATCCGCAAGATGGACCGGCTGGCCCTCCAGGGCTTCGGCCTCTGGAGCGTCTCGATGATCTTCGGCGGGATCTGGGGGGTGGTCGCCTGGGGCGCCTACTTCCTCTGGGATCCGAAGGTCATCTGGTCGGTGATCCTCTGGCTGCACTACGCCAGCTACGTGCACCTCAAGCTCACCCCCTCGCTCGTGCCCCGCACCCGCCTGCGGGCGGCGCTGGCCGTGCTCGGGGCGATCTGGGTGATCGTCGCCTTCATCGGAACCTCCTTCTTCTTCGGGAGCTCGAGCCATGCCTTCTCGGGCTAGGGTGATGCAGCTGCTGCGCTCCCAGGGCCTGGGGGTGATCTGCGGGCAGCTCTCGGTGCTCCTCCTGGGCGTGGGCTCGGTCCTGATCGCGGCGCGCCGCCAGACCACCTACGCCGACCTCGCGCTCGACGACCTGCGCTTCTTCTTCGAGCGCCCCTCGCCCTGGCACCTCTGGTTCTACCTGCTGCTCGGGGTGATGGTGGTCTACGCCCTGAACACCGTGCTGTGCACCTGGCAGAACGTGGCCTCCCGGATCCGGATGCGGGTGAAGAGCCCGGCGCTCTATGCCCCGGCGGTGATGCACCTCGCCTTCCTGGCGGCCCTCCTCGCCCACCTGATCGGCGGGGTCTGGGGCCGCACCCTGCCGACCCGGGTGGTGGGGCCCGAGTGGAGCGAGCTGCCCTGGGGGGTCAGCGCCCGCACCGTGGGGATGTCCACGCGCCAGCACCCGGACGGGAGCTTCGCCGGGGTCGCGATCGAGCTCGAGTATCGCCTCGAGGGCAAGGAGGAGCTGCGGCGGGGCACGCTGGGCTTCAACCAGCCGGTGGTCCTCGACGCCTCCCGCAAGGTGCTGCTCATCGGCGGCTTCCAGGAGCGACCGGTGGCGGCGGTGCTCTCCCTGGGGGAGCGGCGCTGCGAGCTCCTCACCGGCGGTGAGCCCTGCCCCCTGGGGCGCCAGCGGGTCCAGCTCCTGGGCATCGAGCGGGCCCAGGGTCTCGGGACGGTGGCCCGCTTCCAGGTCCTCGATCCTCACGGCAGCGCGAGCACCACCTTCGGCGCCTGGCCCGGCCTCACCCACACGCTGCCCGACGGCACCGCGGTGAAGCTCGAGGCCATCGAGAGCCGGGCCTTCGTCGGGGTGAGCGGCCGGGAGATGCCCGGCAACCTCTGGGCGCTGCTCGGCACCGCGCTCCTGGGCCTCGGCGTGCTGCTCCACGGCCGGCGCTGGCTCTGAACTGCCCACTCCGGTGGGGAAGTTACCGATTGACGCTGCCTGACCCCCGCCTAGGGTGGGGTGGGATGGCCGGGCAGATCTCGTGGCTGCGATCGGGCTCATCGGGGGTGTCTCCCAGCGAGGCATTGCCCCACCGCGTGGTCCGGGGTGCGTCGCTCCGGCTCGGCCTGCCCCTCACTGACCGGGAGCTGCTCCTCTTCCGGGGCGGCGCGCTGGCCGACGGCCTGCGGGAGACCCTCGAGGCGATGGGGTGGCGGGTGCGCTCCGCCGACGAGGCGCCGGAGGCGCGCGGGCTCGTCGAGGCGCACTCGATCCGGGTCGGCCTGGTCTCGCTCGACCGGCGCGCCGAGTCCATCGAGGCCTTCCGGGCGCTCCTCGCCGAGGAGCTGCCGGTGCACTGGGTGGCGCTCCTGCCCCGGCCCGACCTCGAGGACGAGGCGGTCGTGGAGCTGGTCGGCTGCCACTGCTGCGACTACCACACCCAGCCCATCGACCCGGGGCGGCTGCTCCTGACCCTCGGTCACGCCTCCGGGATGGCCGAGCTGCAACGCAGGGTCACCACCGCGCAGCAGCAAGAGCTCTCCGGCGAGGGCATGCTGGGGAGCAGCGACGCGATCCAGGCGGTCTTCCGTAGCCTGCGGAAGATCGCGACGGTGGACGCGCCGGTGCTCATCGTCGGGGAGAGCGGCACGGGCAAGGAGCTCGCGGCGCAGGCCATCCACCGACGCTCGGCGCGGGCCTCGGGGCCCTTCGTGGCGGTGAACTGCGGCGCCCTGCCGCCGACCCTGATCCAGTCCGAGCTCTTCGGGCACGAGCGGGGCGCCTTCACCGGCGCTCACCGCCGCGTGCGCGGGCGCCTCGAGGCGGCGCACGGGGGCACCATCTTCCTCGACGAGATCGGGGAGCTCCCCCTCGAGCTGCAGGTCAACCTCCTGCGCTTCCTGGAGACGCACAACGTCCAGAGGGTCGGTGGGACAGAGGAGGTCCACGTCGACGCGCGGGTGATCGCCGCGACCCACGTCGACCTCGCGAGGGCGGTGGAGGAGGGGCACTTCCGCGAGGACCTCTACTACCGGCTCGAGGTGCTGCTCCTCCGCATGCCCGCGCTGCGGGAGCGGGGGACGGATGTCGCCCTGCTGGCCCGGGACTTCGCGCTGCGCTTCGGGGAGTCCTACGGCTGCACGAGCAAGCGGCTCGCCCCCGAGGCGCTGCGGGCCCTCGAGCTCCACGACTGGCCCGGCAACGTCCGCGAGCTGATGAACCGGGTGCGCCGCGCCCTCGTGATGTCGGAGGGGGAGCTGCTCAGCTGCGAGGATCTGGGGCTCCCCCGCCCCACGAGCGCGGAGCACCCTCCCTCCCTCACCGAGGTGCGCCGGGAGGCCGAGCGAGAGGCGGTGCGCTCGGCGCTCGCCGCGACGGATCAGAATCACACCCGGGCGGCCCGCCGCCTCGGCGTCTCCCGGATGACCCTCTACCGCCTCCTCGCGCGCCTCGAGCTCGAGTAGCGCGAGAGGCGGAGAAGCCCCCAGGACGGGCTCCGGTGTGGGCGCGGAGCCGATTTCTGGCGGTCGCCGCTTGCGATCGTCGTTCGCGGAGCCTAGCCTTCTTGCAGGGTCGTCGAGGTGCTCGACGAGGAGCGCGGACGTGGCGACCCCAAGAGGTACATCGCAGTAACCGGGCCCGCTGAACCGGGCCCACCACCCGGAAGATCCCCTTCCGACAAGGGCAAACCAGGGGCGACCCTGGGACGCAAAGCCACGTGGTCCCCCGAGCGGGAGGACAGCCGGGCTACCGAAGGGGCGAGCAAGGCACGTGCCTTCCCGGCGGGGATCTTCGAGCTCACTGGAGAAGATCCCCATGCGTGGTTCCAAGGGCCGGCCTGCGGCCGCTCGGGCTTCGTTCGTTTCCCTCATCCTCACCCTCACCCTCTCGCTCCCTCTGCTCGGTTGTGATGCCGGGGGAGAAGCGGAGAGCGTGGACCTCCGCGGCACCGTCGAGGTGGTCTACGTGGACTCGGCCGACGGCGCGTCCCTGCGCCTCGCGCTCTCCACCGACGAAGGACGCTACGGCCTCCACGTCACCGGGCCGGCGCCGGCCCTCGTCACGGGGACCCCGCTGCGCGTCCGGGGCCGGAGGCTCCCCGGGCTCGTGATCGGTGATCACGGTGGCAACGCCGGGGCGATCCTCGCCGCGGCCGAGGACCTCGAGCCCGAGCACCTCGGCCTGGGGGGCAGCGTCGATGGCAGCGGCAACGCGCTGGGCACGCTGGCCGACACCCTCGGCGAGCAGCGCACCCTCGTCATCCTCGTGAACTTCCAGGACGCGCCCGCCGACCAGCCCTGGAGCCTCGCCGGGGCCTCGAGCGTCGTCTACGGCGAGGTCAGCGGCTACCTGGAGGAGGCCTCCTTCGGGGCGACCTGGCTCCAGGGCGAGGTGCACGGCTGGTACACCCTGGCCCAGGACTCCACCCTCTGCGACAGCAACGCGCTGCGGACCCTGGCGCTCGCCGCGGCCGTCGACGATGGCGTGGCGCTCGAGGCCTTCGACCGGGTGATCTTCGCCTTCCCCGGCAGCCCCTGCGGCTACTCGGGCATGGCCACCCTCGGCGGCAAGCCCAGCTACGCCTGGCTCGCCGGCCACCTGGACCTGCGGGTCACCGGTCACGAGCTCGGTCACAACCTCGGCCTGCGGCACGCCCACTTCCTCGACTGCGGCGCCGAGGTCCTCGGCGCGAGCTGCACGAGCATCGAGTACGGCGATCCCACCGACCTCATGGGCGGGCTCGAGAACACCGGGCACTTCCAGGCGGCCTCCAAGGAGCAGCTCGGCTGGCTCGCCGCCCCCGGCGCGCCGACCATCGGCACCGCCACGGCGAGCGGCGTCTTCCCCCTCGAGCCCTACGCGGCGAGCCCGGCCGGCGGCGACAAGGGGCTGCGGATCCACCAGGGCAGCGACCCGCTGACCGGGGGAGACGTCTGGTACTACCTCGAGTACCGCCAGCCGGTGGGAGCGGACAGCGGCCTGGCCGCGACCCCGGGCCTCCACGAGGGCGTGCTCCTGCGCAGGGTGGCCCCCGAGAACGGCGGCCTCGGAGCCTGGCTCCTCGACGGATCCCCGGCGAGCGCCAGCACGACCTACGGAGACCTCGTCGACGCCGCGCTGGTGGTCGGCGCCAGCTTCACCGACGCAGCGGCGGGGATCACGCTCACCCTCCTCTCGGCGGACGCCTCCGGCGCCCAGGTGGAGGTGAACCTCACGGGCGCGACGAGCGAGCCCCCCGTTGATCCCCCGGCCGAAGAGCCGCCGCCCCTCCCCGCGCCGGAGCCGGCGCCCGTCAACATGGCTCCCGTCGCCGTGGACGACGGCGCCACGATCCCCAAGGGCGGCAGCGCCGTGATCGACCTGCTGGCCAACGACCACGACCCCGACGGAGATCCGATCTCGGTGGTCGCGGTGGGGGCGCCCGCGCACGGGGAGGTGCAGCTCGATCCCGGCGGGACGCTCACCTACATCCCCTCCCGCAAGTTCACCGGAGAGGAGGTCTTCGTCTACACCATCGGTGACGGCGACCTCGAGGCGAGCGCCATGGTGAGGATCGCCGTCGTCGCGAGCGGCGGTGGCGGCAAGGGCGGCGGCAAGGGCGGCCGCTAAGTCACGGGGCGGCGAGCCAGGGAAGGCCCGCCGCCCCTCGGGACGGCCGGTGCTCTCGGGGGTGGGCGCCGGCCAGGGACGAACGCTTCAGAGGGCGAGCGGATCGATGCAGAGCGAGCAGGCCGCGCTGATCTGCACCGGCGCGACCACCAGCCCCAGCGCACCCTCACCGCTGGCGGTCATGGTGTCGCTCGCGTCGTAGTCGTGGAGGCCGGCGGTGTAGCTGCTCGGGTAGTAGTAGACGGAGTAGGGGGTGCTGGTGCCGGGGGGCAGGAGGAGGTCGCTGGCGATGACCCCGAGCACGCTGTCCTCCAGGACGCCGCCGGTGATCTCGATGTCACCGGTGTTGGAGAGCACGCCGCTGACCGTGACCTTCACGACGAGGTAGCCGGACTGAGCGGAGTCGTCGAGCGCCACGTCGCAGACCTTGGTCACGTCGAGCGAGGCCTCGAAGGCCGTCGAGCAACCAGCGTCGTCCGATGCCTCCACCGTGTCGGTGACGTCGAAGTAGCTCTCGGCGGTCGCGGTGACGACGTCGTAGGTGACGAGGTCGGTGGCGTTCGCCCAGCTCCCGACGAAGAGGGCGGGCGGGGCGTCGGCGTCGAGCGAGAAGCCGACGGTCGCGCACTGGGTCGGGTTCAGGCAGAGCAGGGTGTCCGCCTCGGTGCAGTCACCGTCGAGGTCGTCGTCGAAGCAGGTCACCAGCGAGAGCAGGGGCTGGGCCAGCGGCGTCGTGTCGGCCAGGCGCACGTTGACCAGCTTCACCTGGCCCGTGTTCTCCACCGTGCCGTGGAACTCCACCAGCAGCTCGTTGCCTGCCTCGTTGAGCGAGGCCTGGTCGCAGTCCTTGGTCACCCAGATGTCGGGCACGCCGATGGTCTCGCAGAGGGCGGTGGCGTACTCGGTGTCCCCGACCGGGGTGCCGTCGAGCTCCTTCGCGGTCGCCGCCAGGGTGTCGGTGAGGGTGAAGAGGCCGGTGACGGGATCATGGCCGGCCGGCTCTGAGGTCGCGTAGCTGCCCATCACCTTGGCGCTCGCACCGGAGGGCAGGATGAAGCTTGCGGCTCCCCCTGCCAGGCCGAGGCCCGGTGGCGGACCCGCACAGGCGCCGGAGACCCAGAGGCAGACGTCGTCGATGTCACCGACGTCGTCCTCCACCACGATCTCGAGGGGCAGGAAGCCGGTGTTGTCGACGAGGCCCTCGAAGGTCACGGTGAAGCCGTTGCCGCTGGCGTCGAGGCTCGCCTCGCAGGCCTTGGTCACCTCGAAGGCGCAGAGCTCGAAGCCCCCGAGGACGAAGTCCTTCAGCTGGGCGGTCTCGGAGTGGGAGGAGCGCGTCTCGGCGAGGAACGAGGAGAAGCAGCGGGAGGAGCCCAGGAGCTGGGTGACGTTGACGCCGCCCTCGAAGAAGCTCTCGTAGGGGAAGAAGGGGCTGCCGTCCTTCGCGAGGTAGGGCCAGGGTGCGGTCTCGCTGCCCAGGTTGGTGATGGCGCAGGCGTACTTGGGGTTGGTGGGGTCACCGTCGCAGGGCGCGTCCTCGGAGTCGAAGACCAGCTTCAGGTTGTTCGCCACGTTGGCCTCGTCCGGGTTCCACTCCAGCACCTTGATCAGCGGATGGGCGCCGGAGGCCTGGGGGAACTCGACGAGCACCAGCATGTCGCCCACCCGGTGCTGTCCCGGGCCGAAGTCGTCCGGCGGGAAGAGGCCGATCTCCTCCTGGAAGAACCAGAAGCCGAGGAAGGCGTCGCCGTTGTTCGCGTAGCGGTCGGCGCCGAAGTAGATGATCAGGTCGTCCTTGGCACAGGTGCCGGGCGAGTCGTTGGGGCAGAGGAAGGCGGCGGCGTAGGCGTTGGTGATGTCGTCCTTGTCGGGGACGGAGCCGTCCTTCCAGGCCCAGGCCGTGGTGTCCTCGATGTCCTTGGAGCCGCCTCGCCAGTAGATCGAGAGCGGCGCCGGATCGGCGATGGGGATGTCGGTGACGCGCACCGCGGTGTCCGAGGTGATGTTGGCCCAGTCGTGGCCGCCGTCACTCACGGCATTCCCGTCGAGCTCGAAGAGCCCGATCGTGTCCACGGCGAGCGCCGGGGAGGCCAGCCCGGCTAGCGCCAGGCTGCTCATGACCAGCAGAGTTCGAAGTCTCATCTCTCTCTCCTTCTCCCGTGGGCCGCGGGCTGCCGCGCCGCGGGGCACGGGTGTTTTCATTGATGAGCAGGGGGGGCGCAGTTGGGATAAGCAAGGGACATACCGCGCCGCCAAGCGCCTGCTTTCAGTGAGGAAATCCGGACCCGGCCCCCTCCGGTCCGGGGGCGGTGTCCCGGCGACGTTACGGGCGCCGGGGGAGGGGCCACGCAACCGCCCGGAAACCCTTCCAGGAGGCGCGGCCCCGGGGTGAAACGATCGTGCTACGCGGCCGAGGCCAGGGCGAAGCTGTCCCGGGCGATCAGCTTCTCCTCGTCGGTCGGCACCACCAGGATGCGCACCGGCGCGCCCTCCCGGGCGATGTCCGCCTCGCGGCCGACGGCCTCCCGGTTGCGAGCCTCGTCGAGCTCGAGCCCCAGGGCGGCGAGCCCGGTCAGGACCTCGGAGCGGACCGAGGGGCTGTTCTCACCGATGCCCGCGGTGAAGACCACCGCGTCGGCCCCGCCGAGGACCGCCAGGTAGGCCCCGAGGTACTTGCGGATCCGGTAGGTGAAGACCTCCAGCGCCCGCCGCGCCCCGGGATCGCCCCCGGCGCGCAGGCGCTCCAGCTCCCGCACGTCGTTGCTCGCCCCGGAGAGCCCCCGCAGGCCGCTCTCCTTGTTGAGCAGCCGGTCGAGGGCGTCGATGGGGAGATCCTTGGTGCGCGCCAGGTGGAAGACGATGGCCGGATCGAGGTCCCCGCAGCGGGTCCCCATCACCAGGCCCTCGAGCGGGGTCAGCCCCATCGAGGTGTCCACCGAGCGGCCGCCCTCGATCGCGGCCATGCTCGAACCGTTGCCGAGGTGGCAGGTGATCAGCTTCAGCTCTTCGAGCGGCCGGCCCAGCAGCTCGGCGGCCCGTGTCGCCACGTAGCGGTGGGAGGTGCCGTGGAAGCCGTAGCGGCGGATTCCGTCCTCCTCGTAGAGCGCGTGGGGCAGGCCGTAGAGGTAGGCCCGGGGCGGCATCCCCTGGTGGAAGGCCGTGTCGAAGACGGCCACCTGCCGCGCGCGGGGCAGCACCTCTCGGGCCACCCGGATCCCGATCAGGTTGGGCGGGTTGTGCAGGGGAGCGAGGGCCACGTGCTCCTCGATCGCCGCGAGGACCTCGTCGTCGATGAGCACGGTCTCGGTGAAGCGCTCCCCCCCGTGGACGACCCGGTGACCCACCGCCTCGATCTCGTCCGGCGCGGAGAGGGGCGCGCCCTCGCCGGAGGTGAGCAGCTGCATGGCGCGGCGCAGGCCGCTCTCGTGATCGGGGATGGGCTCCTCGAGGCGGGTCTCGCGCTCGCCCGCCCGCTGCTTCACCTCGCCCCGGGGCTCACCGATCCGCTCCACCGAGCCTCGCGCCAGCACCGTGGCCTCGGGCATGGCGAAGAGCTGGTACTTGATCGAGGAGCTGCCCGAGTTGAGGACGAGCACCTTCACGACGACGCCGCCTGGATGGCGGTGACGATCACCGTGTTCACCACGTCGGTGATCGTGGCGCCGCGGCTCAGGTCGTTGACCGGCTTGGCCAGCCCCTGGAGGACCGGGCCGATGGCGATCGCGTCGGCCGAGCGCTGCACCGCCTTGTAGGTGTTGTTGCCGGTGTTCAGGTCCGGGAAGATGAAGACCGTCGCCCGGCCGGCGACCTGGCTCTCGGGCAGCTTGGTGCGGGCCACGGCCGGATCGACCGCGGCGTCGTACTGGATCGGCCCCTCGAGGAGCAGGTTCGGGTTGCGGGCCTTGGCCAGCTCGGTGGCCCGGCGGACCAGCTCGACGTCGTGCCCCTTCCCCGACTCGCCCGTGGAGTAGGAGAGCATCGCCACCCGCGGCTCGATGCCGAAGGCGGCCGCGGTCTCGGCGCTGGCCAGGGCGATCTCGGCGAGCTGCTCGGCGGTCGGGTTGGGGATGACCGCGCAGTCGCCGTAGACCAGCACCTTGTCCGGCAGGCACATGAAGAAGACGCTGGAGACGTTCTCGATGCCGGGCCGGGTCTTCACGAACTCGAAGGCCGGCCGCAGCGTGGCCTGGGTGGTCGTGGTGGAGCCCGAGACCATGCCGTCCGCCCGACCCTTGTAGACCATCATGGTCCCGAAGTAGGTGCGGTCGGTCATCAGGTCGTGGGCCGTGGGCCGCGGCAGACCCTTGTGCTTGCGCAGCTCGACCAGGGTATCGACGTAGTCGTCGAGCATGGGGTCGCGCCGCGGATCGACGAGGGTGACGCCCGAGTCGAAGCTGACGCCGAGGTGGTCGGCCAGCTTGCCGATCTCGTCGACGTCGCCGAGGAGCACCACGTCGACGACGTCCCGGCGCCGCAGCACCTCGGTGGCCTTGATGATGCGATCGACGTTGCCCTCGGGCAGGACGATGGTCTTCTTGTGGGCCCGCGCCTTGTCGCGCAGGTCGCGGAGGAAGCGCCGCGGGGTGACGACGATCTTGTCGGGGTCGAGCTTGCGCCCCAGGAAGGACTCGAGATCGACGTAGTCCTCCATCGCCGCGCGGATCGCCAGGGCCTTGTCCTCCTGATCCTCCTCGAGGACGGGCTGCGTGGCGTTCACCGCGATGGCGGTGTCGTAGGTGTGCGCGTCCACGCTCAGGACCGGCAGCCGCCCCTTGCACAGGCCGTGGACCAGCTGCAGCACCTTGCGCCGGGGCTCGAAGCCGCCGGTGAGCAGCACGCCCGCCGGGCGGGCCACCTCCGGGCAGCCGAAGGCCGCGGCGGCGGCCAGGAGGATCTCCTCCCGGTCGCCGGGCGTGATGACCAGCGAGCCCTCCGAGATGTAGTGGAGGGCGTTCTCCAGACCCATGGCGGCCACCAGGGTCTCGCTGACCTGCGCGTCCAGCATCTCCTCTCCGAGGAGGACCCGGGCGCCGAGCGCCCGGACGATGTCCCGCACCCGCGGGCGGGCCAGGGCGGGGAGGTCGGGCAGCACCCCGTAGAGGGGGAGGGAGAGCGCCTTGAGCTCGCGGCGCACGGTGTCGGCGATCTCCTCCTGACGTCGCGGCTCGGCGCGGTTCACGATGACCCCGGCGAGATCGGCGCCCCGCTCGCGCAGCTTCGCGCTCGCCAGCGCGATGTTGGAGGCGATGGCGTCGGCCCGGGTGTCGTGGCCGTTGACGACCAGCAGCACCGAGGCCGAGAGGTTTCGAGCCAGATCGATGTTGATGTCCGAGTCGAGGGTGGGGAAGGCCCGCAGGCTGTCGACGCCCTCGCAGAGGACGACCTCCGCCTTCTCGGCGACCTTGCCGTAGGCCTCGAGGATGCGGTCCATCACCTCGTCGTAGCGGCCCTGCTGGATCCCGCGGGTGACCTCGCCGCTGCTCATCCCGATGGCCGAGCGGGCGTCCGCCGAGCGGCCGAGGATGCCGTTAACGAAGCGGACGTCGGCGTCGGCGGTGGCCTCGGCCTGCGACATGCCGATGGGCTTGAAGTAGGCGGTGCGGGCGCCGTGGCGCTCCAGCTGATCGACCAGGCCGAGGGAGACCACACTCTTTCCGGTGCCCGCCTCGTTGGCGATCACCATGACACAGCGAGCCATGACCGAGCTCCGATGGTTCCGGGTTGGAGGAGGAGGGTAGGGCGCCCTACCTTACTCGCGCCCCGCCCGGCGTCACCATCGATTCGGGGTCGGGTGATCCCGGGGCGGGGCGGCGAGAGAGGGGCGCCGCCCCGCCGGAGGATCAGTAGATGCCGTTGGTGACCCGCAGGCGATAGCCCTCACCCGCGCCCGAGGCCTTGCCGTCGGTGCGGAAGACCCGCAGGTAGTAGCGCTTGAAGGCTCCGGTCGACAGGTTGCAGCAGTTCTGGCCGGGCTGCCCGCAGACCCCGTCGGCGCCGGTCCCGGTGCAGTTCTGCTGCCCGGGGGTTCCCGGGGCGATCCCGTCGTAGGGGAAGTTGGTGAACCACTCGAAGTGGTCGGCCGGGCCCTGGGCCGTCGCCCCGCAGGAGCCGTCGTAGACCTCGAAGCGGTAGACGTCGCCGGGGTTCGACGAGAAGCGCGCGTCGATGTGGAAGTCCTGCCCGTAGGGGACGTCGTCGGAGGCGAAGACCGTGTACCAGTCCGAGTCTCCCGCCGGCAGGATGTTGCCCAGGATGTCGCCTCCCACGTAGGGGTCGATGCCCTCCTGCGGGGGCGAGGCGTCGTGGAGGTCGCCGATGTCGTAGGCGCTCAGGCAGGTGTTGCCGGTGCTGTTGAGATCGTAGGGGTCGATCTGCACCTCGCAGCCGTTGGCGTAGCCGAGGTCGATGTCGTACCAGGAGCCGTTGCAGGCCACGATCTGGCAGCCCGAGGAGGCGGCGCAGGTGTTGGTCGCGTTGGGGACCGCCGGACAGAGGGTCGCGACCGGTTGGTCGGCCTGATCGATCAGGGCGTCGCAGTCGTCGTCGGTGCCGTTGCAGACCTCGGTGGCTCCCGGGTTCACCGCGGGTGCGGTGTCCAGGCAGTCGCCGGTGGTGGTCGTGTCGTAGAGGCCGGTGGGCGCACAGGTGCAGACCGAGGTCGCCGTTCCGTACCCGTCGCGATCTCCGTCGTAGTAGTAGGTCGTGCAGTCGTCCGCGCCGGCCTCGTTGGCTGCGCCGCTGCAGTTGTCGTCGTAGGCCGTCGCGCAGAGCTCGGGCAGGCCCGGCGCGGCGTTCGGGTTCCCGTCGTTGCAGTCCGTCGGTCCGGAGTTCGGCGCGTCGTAGACGCCGCTCGGCGCGCAGAGGCACCGGGTGTCGGAGATGACGCCGACGCCGTCGCGATCCGTGTCGCGGCGGTAGACGGTGCAGCCACCGGCGCCGGGCTCGTCGGTGACCCCGTCGCAGTCGTCATCGGTGCCGTTGCAGGTCTCCCCGACCGGGAGGATCTGTCCGGAGCAGGCACCCCAGCTGCCGACGCTGCAGACGCTGGCGCCGTCCTGGCAGGCGCCCACGCCGCGGGTGGCGGCCGGGCCGGTGTAGCAGGCCTGGGTGAGGCTCTCGTCGGTGGCGCCGTCGCAGTCGTCGTCGAAGCCGTTGCAGCTCTCGACCCCCGGCAGGACCTCGCCGGCGCAGGCGCCGTAGCTGCCGCCGCTGCAGGTCTCGGTCCCATCGGCGCAGACCCCCACGCCGCGGGTGGCGGGGGCCCCCGTGTAGCAGGTCTGCGGCAGGGGTCCATCGGTGGTCCCGTCGCAGTTGTCGTCGACGCCGTTGCAGACCTCGCCGTCGTCCGGGCTCACGGCGGCGGTGGTGTCGTTGCAGTCCAGGTTGTTCGCGACCTTGCCGGCCGGGGCGCTGCAGGCCGCCACGCCCGGATCGGTGGCGTCACCGTAGCCGTCGAGATCGGCGTCGACGTACCAGAGGGTGGCGTCGGTGGCGCCCTCGTCGGTGAGGCCATCGCAGTCGTCGTCGATGCCGTTGCAGGTCTCGAGGCCCGGCTTCAGCTCGCCGGCGCAGGCGCCCCAGGCGCCCGCCGCGCAGGTCGCGCTGCCGTCCTGGCAGGCGCCGACCCCGCGGGTGGCGGCCGGGCCGGTGTAGCAGGCCTGCACCAGGTTCTCGTCGGTGTCGCCATCGCAGTCGTCGTCGAGGGCGTTGCAGCTCTCGGTGCCCGGCCGCACCTCGCCGGCGCAGCTGCCCCAGGCGCCGGCGGTGCAGGTCTCGGTGCCATCGGAGCAGACGCCGATGTTCCGGGTGGCGGCCGGGCCGGTGTAGCAGACATGGAAGAGGGCCTCGTCGGTGCTGCCGTCGCAGTCGTCGTCCAGGGCGTTGCAGCTCTCGGTGCCCGGGAGCACCTGGCCCCCGCAGGCTCCCCAGCTGCCGTTGCCGCAGGTGGAGATGCCGTCGGCGCACTGGCCGACGGTGCGGGTGGCGGCCGGGCCGGTGTAGCAGGCCTGGGCCAGGCTCTCGTCGGTGGCGCCGTCGCAGTCGTCGTCGAAGGCGTTGCACGTCTCGGTGGCGGGCAGCACCTCACCGGCGCAGGCGCCGTAGCTGCCGCCGCTGCAGGTCTCGATGCCGTCGGCGCAGAGCCCGACGCCCCGGGTGGCCAGCGCGCCGGAGTAGCAGGCGCGGGGCAGGGGGCCGTCGGTGGCGCCATCGCAGTCGTCGTCGAGGGCGTTGCAGACCTCGGTGCCGTCCGGGTTCACCTGGTTCATGCCGTCGTTGCAGTCCTGGTTGTTGCCGACCGAGCCGGCCGGGGCGCTGCAGGCGGCCACGCCCGGATCGCCGGCGTCGCCGTAGCCGTCGAGGTCGCTGTCGGCGTACCAGAGGGTGGCGTCGCTCGCCCCCTCGTCGGTGCTGCCGTCGCAGTCGTCGTCGATCGAGTTGCAGGTCTCCAGGATCGGGGTGACCTCACCGGCGCAGACGCCCCAGGCGCCGGCCGCGCAGGTCTCGTTGCCGTCCCGACAGGCGCCCACGCCGCGAGTGGCGGCCGGGCCGGAGTAGCAGACCTGCACCAGGCCCTCGTCGGTGCTGCCGTCGCAGTCGTCGTCGAGGTCGTTGCAGCTCTCGGCGCCCGGCCTCACCTGGCCGGCGCAGCTTCCCCAGGCGCCAGCCGAGCAGGTCTCGGTGCCGTCGGTGCAGACACCGATGTTCCGGGTGGCCGCCGGGCCGGTGTAGCAGATCTGGACGAGGGTCTCGTCGGTGCTGCCGTCGCAGTCGTCGTCCACGGCGTTGCAGCTCTCGGTGCCGGGGAGCACCTGGCCGGAGCAGGCGCCCCAGGAGCCGTTGCCGCAGGTGGAGACGCCGTCGGTGCACTGGCCGACGGAGCGCGTGGAGGCGGGGCCGGTGTAGCAGACCTGGGTCAGGCTCTCGTCGGTGGCGCCGTCGCAGTCGTCGTCGAAGGCGTTGCAGCTCTCGGTGGCGGGCAGCACCTCGCCGGCGCAGGCGCCGTAGCTGCCATCGCTGCAGACCTCGGTGCCGTCGGCGCAGAGGCCGACGCCCCGGGTGGCCGGCGCGCCGGAGTAGCAGGCGCGGGGCAGGGGGCCGTCGGTCGTGCCGTCGCAGTCGTCGTCCATCCCGTTGCAGACCTCGGTGCCGTCGGGGTTCACCTGGACGACGACGTCGTCGCAGTCCTGGTTGTTGTCGACGGTGCCGGCCGGGGCGCTGCAGGCGGCCACGCCCGGATCGCCGACGTCGCCGTAGCCATCGAGGTCGCTGTCGGCGTACCAGAGGGTGGCGTCGGTCGCCCCCTCGTCGGTGCTGCCGTCGCAGTCGTCGTCGATCGAGTTGCAGGTCTCCAGGATCGGGGTGACCTCACCGGCGCAGACGCCCCAGGCGCCGGCCGCGCAGGTCTCGTTGCCGTCCCGACAGGCGCCCACGCCGCGAGTGGCGGCCGGGCCGGAGTAGCAGACCTGCACCAGGCCCTCGTCGGTGCTGCCGTCGCAGTCGTCGTCGAGGTCGTTGCAGCTCTCGGCGCCCGGCCTCACCTGGCCGGCGCAGCTGCCCCAGGCACCGGCGGAACACGTCTCGGTGCCATCGGAGCAGACGCCGATGTTCCGCGTGGCCGCTGGTCCGGTGTAGCAGACCTGGAAGAGGGCCTCGTCGGTGGTGCCGTCGCAGTCGTCGTCCACGTCGTTGCAGCTCTCGGTGCCCGGGAGCACCTGGCCTCCACAGGCGCCCCAGCTACCGTTGCTGCAGGTGGTCAGGCCGTCCGTGCACCGGCCGACGGAACGGGTGGCGACGGGGCCGGTGTAGCAGGCCTGGGCCAGGCTCTCGTCGGTGGCGCCGTCGCAGTCCTCGTCGAGGCCGTCGCAGGCTTCCACGCCCGGCACCGTCTCCCCGAGGCAGCTGCCCCAGACGCCGGTGGCGCAGGTCTCGGTCCCCGGGCTGCAGATGCCGCGGGTCGAGGTCCCCGCGGGCCCCGTGTAGCAGCTCCGCACCAGGGACTCGTCGGTGGCGCCGTCGCAGTCGTCGTCGAGCGCATTGCAGCTCTCGGTGCCCGGCAGCACGTCACCGAGGCACTCGGCGTAGGCGCCGCCCACGCAGTCCTGGCTGCCGTCGCTGCAGACGCCGATGCCTCGGGTGTTGGCCGGGCCGTCGTAGCAGGCGCGCGGCAGCGGCCCGTCGGTGGCGCCGTCGCAGTCGTCGTCCACGCCGTTGCAGAGCTCGGAGACCGGGAGCACCTCGCCGGCGCAGGTGCCGTAGGTCCCCGACGCGCAGGTCTGGGTGCCGTCCCGGCAGGCGCCGACCCCCCGCCTCGAGGCATCGCCGGTGAAGCAGGCCAGCGGGAGCGCGCCGTCGGTGAGGCCGTCGCAGTCGTCGTCGATCAGGTTGCAGACCTCGTACTCGCTCGGGCTCACGAGGTCGTCGGTGTCGTCGCAGTCCGTGCCGTCGAGGACGTAGTCCTGGGGCTGCGCGCACTGCACCAGGGGGGTGGCGGCCTCGTCCCCGAAACCGTCGCCGTCGAGGTCCGGGTACCAGGTGGCGATCCCGATCGCCTCCTCGTCGGTGGTGCCGTCGCAGTCGTCGTCCTCGGCGTTGCAGATCTCGACCTGGGGGGTCACCTGCCCGACGCAGCTGCTCCAGGCGCCGAGGGTGCAGGTCTCCAGGCCGGCCATGCAGATGCCGACGCCCTGCGTCCCGACCCGGCCGCTGTAGCAGCTCCGCTCCATCGGTCCGTTGGCGTCGCCGTCGGTGATCCCGTCGCAGTCGTCGTCGAAGCCGTTGCAGTTCTCGACCGCGCCGGGGTTCACGATCGGGCGGCCGTCGTCGCAGTCGGTGCCGTCGAGCACGTGCCGGAAGGGTTGCTCGCAGGCGACGAGCAGCGGCGTCCGCGTGTCACCGTAGCCGTCTCCGTCGGCGTCCATGTACCAGCGCGGGGCATCGACCGCGGAGTCCTCGTCGGTCTCGCCATCGCAGTCGTCGTCGATCGAGTTGCAGACCTCGTCCGCGATCGGGTTGACCGTGCCCAGCGTGTCGTCGCAGTCCGTGGCGTCCGCGACCATGCCCGGAGGAGCTTCGCAGGCGACCATCGGGGCGTCCGGGTCGCCGAACTCGTCCTCGTCGACGTCGGCGTACCAGGTCGGCGCGTCGGCGGCCTCGAGGTCCGTCCGGCCGTCGCAGTCGTCGTCGATCGTGTTGCAGAGCTCGGTCGCGTCGGGGTTGATCGCCGCGTTGCCGTCGTCGCACTCCGCGCAGGCCGCGAAGCCGTCTCCGTCCACGTCGGCGTAGCCGGTGCTGCCGTCGCAGTTGTAGTCGTTCGGATCCGTGCAGTCCTCTTCCGGGGCCCCGGGGTAGAAGTCGGGATCGTCGTCGTCGCAGTCGCCGGTCTTGCTGGCGAAGAGGGCAGGGGGCGTGCAGGCGATCTGGGTGATCGCGTCGACCCCGAAGCCGTCCTGGTCCTGATCGAGGTACCAGCTCTGCTCCCCGAGGGCGCCGGGCTCGTCCGTCTCACCGTCGCAGTCGTTGTCCGCGCCGTCGCAGCGCTCGACCGCCGCGGGGTTCGAGTCCGGATCGGTGTCGTCGCAGTCCTCGCTGGTGTCGTAGCCGTCCTGGTCCGTGTCGGGCAGGGACTCGACGAAGCCCGAGTCACGCTTGCAGGCGACGAGCGTGAGGCAAAGGGAAAGGCACAGCACGAGCGGCAGCCCGCTGGACAGGGAACGCGTGGGCATGGATGGACCTTCTTCTCCCCCCGAAAAGGAGATCAGGCGATTCTGGTTGGGATCGAACTCCGGCCCCAGGGGAGCGAATCCCTGTACTCGAGCCGCACGGGTGCCTCGAACTCCCGCAGCCGGAGGATACCACAGCGAGGGTGCCGCACGCCGGAGCCGCCGCCCCGGCCCCCGCCCCCCGGGCCGCCGCGGAGACGCCTAGAGCAGGACCAGCAGGAGGAGGAACGCCAGGGTCAGGCCGGTCTCGGCGAAGCCGACCCGCATCACGCCCTGCGTGATCCAGCCGCGCATGACCAGGGGCCGCAGGAAGGCCAGGGCGTTGGCGGCGGCGAAGGCCAGCGGCACCAGCTCCGCGAGGTGGAGGCCGATGCCGACCAGCGCGGCCACCGGGCCCCAGATCCAGGCCCGGCTCGGGGGGGGCGGCTCGCCCTTCACCTTCCGGTCTCGAACCAGCGCGCGCAGGTGGAGGGTCGAGCCGGTGAAGAAGAGGAGGCAGGCCCCCGAGACGATCCCGGCCTGGGCGTCGAGCTCTCCGACGGCCGCGAGGTGCAGGGCGGCGGGGGGCAGGCCGAGGGAGGCGACGCCGATGGCCTCGGCCCAGGCCTGGCGCTCGCGCCGGGTGGCGCGGGCGAAGACCAGCAGGCCGAAGAGGGGCAGGCCGAGCGCCGCCAGGATCCCCAGCTCGAGGAGCGGGAGCCGGAAGAGGAGGTAGCCGCCGCTCAGGAGGGCGAGGCCTCCCCACAGGGCGCCGATCTTCAGCAGCACCGCGCGGGTGGCCGGGGGCGCTGCCGGCCGCTTCAGCCAGAGCCCGACCGGATCCCGGGCGAAGAAGGCGGCGGTGATGGCCAGGAGCATGGCCAGCGCCTCCGGGGTGTAGACCGGCTCCCAGAAGAAGCCCGCCAGGGCACCGGCCAGGATCATGACGGTGCCGCCGTGCTCCCGGGGGACGACCTTCACCTTCGGTTTCTTGGGGGGCATGGCGGCACAGCCTAGTCCGAGCGCCCGAGATTGCGCACGGGCATTGTGACCCACGCGCAGTGGAGGCATCATCCGCCCGTGCTCGCGCTTCGCTCCATCGCTCCGCTCGCCTCTCTTCTCACCCTGACGGCCTGCGTCACCACCGCCCCCGCGCCCACCGCGCTGCCGGAGCCCGAGCCCATCGTGCTGGGGCTGGTCCGCGGCGCCGGCGAGGGCAGCGTGCCCGCGAGCGTGCGCCAGGCCCTGGTCGAGGCCCTGAAGGCCCGCAACCTGCCGGTGGTGAGCACCTGGGAGGGGGGCGCCGACGCCCCCCGGGCCACCGCCGGGCGCGTCGCCCGGCTGCGCGAGGCGGCCGCGGGGGTGGGCGCGCCGCACCTGCTCCTGGTCGAGGTCGAGCCGGCCTTCTACGCCCAGCTCGACGGCCGCTACCGGTGGACCGTCAGCGTCGAGGTCCGGGCAGGGGCCGGCGCGGACGAGGGCGCCCTCCAGGAGGAGAGCGCCACGCTGCCCGTCTTCCTGCGCTTCGACCACCAGCGAGAGGACGCGGCGCTCGAGGCCGCGGGCCCGGAGCTGCGCCGGGTGGCCATGCGAGCCCTCGATGCCTATCTGAGTGCTCGCTGACAACGACCGCCTCGAAAGGGAAGCCATGCCGACCCGGAACGCCATGTGGGATCGCCTCGGTGGCGATGTGGATCTCCTCGTCGTGGGAGGAGGCATCACCGGTGCGGGGATCGCCCGTGACGCGATCCGCCGGGGGCTCTCGGTGGCCCTGGTGGAGCAGCGGGACCTCGCCTACGGCACCAGCTCCCGCTCCTCGAAGCTGGTGCACGGCGGCCTGCGCTACCTCGAGCAGTACGAGTTCTCCCTCGTCTTCGAGGCGGTGAGCGAGCGGCGGATCCTCCTCGACATCGCCCCCCACATCGTCAACCCGCTGGGCTTCCTCTTCCCGATCTACGAGGGCTCGAGCCACGGCATGGGCACCATCGCCGCCGGCATGTGGCTCTACGAGGGCCTCTCCCTCTTCCGCTCGCCCAAGCGCCACCGGCGCCTCAAGCCGGCCGACCTGGCCCGGGAGGAGCCGCCCCTCACCCAGGAGGGCCTCAAGGGCGCGCCCCTCTACTACGACTGCTCCACCGACGACGCCCGCCTCACCCTGGAGACGGCCCTGGACGCCGCCGAGCAGGGGGCGACCATCGCCACCTGGGCGCGGGTGGAGTCCTTCCTCCGGGACGAGGGCGGCCGGATCGTGGGGGCCCGCGTCCGCGACACCCTCGGCGAGGAGGTGCGAGAGGTCCGCGCCCGGGCGGTGGTCAGCGCCACCGGGCCCTGGTGCGACGACCTGCGCCAGCTGGATCATCCCGAGACCCGGCCCCTCCTGCGGCCGACCAAGGGGATCCACCTCGTGGTCGCGCGAGAGGTCCTGCCGATCCAGCACGCGGTCGTCTGCTTCCACCCGGTGGACGACCGGGTGCTCTTCGCCATCCCCTGGGGCGACCGCACCTACGTCGGCACCACGGACACCGACTACGAGGGTCCTCCCGAGGACGTCGCGGCCGACGCCGACGACGTCGACTACCTGATCGAGGCGGCGGGCCGCTACTTCCCCGATCACCGTATCCAGCGAGAGGACATCATCTCCACCTGGGCAGGCCTGCGCCCCCTGATCAGCGGCGACACCCAGGAGGGGATCGACGAGTCGATGGTCAGCCGGGAGCACCAGATCGTGGTCGACCCCTCCGGGCTGATCACCATCGCCGGAGGCAAGCTGACGACCTATCGCCGCATGGCGGCCGAGGTGGTCGACGCCGCGGTGAACCTGATGCGGGTCACCGGCAAGCTCCCGGAGACCCTGGTGGCGGCCCAGACGGACGAGGTGCCCCTGCCCGGCGCGGTGGGCTGGCCCGAGGACGACGACCACGAGCGCGTCTCCCGGCAGGTGCTGGCCGCGAGCGGCGGCTACCTGGACAGCGTCACGTCGAGGCTCCTGGCCGACACGTATGGGATGCGGGGCCGGCAGGTGGCCCAGCGGATCAAGGCCGACCCCAGCCTGGCCTCCCCCCTGGTGGAGGGCCGGCCCGAGGTGATGGCCCAGGTCGACTTCGCCGTGGAGGAGGAGCTGGCCGCCACCGTCGAGGACGTCCTGGTCCGGCGCACCCAGCTCTTCTTCCGGGATCGCGACCAGGGCCTCGGGGCCGCCGAGGCCGTGGCGGGCCGGATGGGCCAGCTCCTGGGGTGGAGCGCCGAGGAGCGGCAGACCCGGATCGAGGCCTACCGCGCGGTGGTCGCCCTCTCGCGCCGCTGGCGCGAGGAGCCAGCCTAGATCCCGTTAGCTGCGCGGGCGCTTCTTCGGCGGGACCGGGGGAGCGCCGGAGGCGGTCGCGGCGGGGCCGCCCTCCTGCTTGATCTTCCACTCCTCCCAGAGGTTCACGATCAGGGAGACGGACTCGAGGGGCATCTCCTTGGAGAGGTGGCCGAACTCGTCGATCAGATCCCCGTAGAACTCCTGGTAGCGCAGGGGCGTGAAGTAGCGCAGCAGGGTCTCGCGGCCGGCGCTGTCGACGTCGAGGAACTCGACGCCCATGCCGACCAGGGTGCTGGACGACTCCAGCTCGGAGGTGTGGGCGATCTGGGCCTGCACCACGAGTGCCTGGTTGGGCAGGTCGAGCTCGACGAAGAGCTGGACGCCCGGCTTGAGCAGGAAGGTGCTGGCGACGAAGACGCCACCGAGCCCCAGGTTCGACGACATCGTGAAGGCCTCGAAGCGCAGGCCCCCCTGCTTGCCACCCTCGGGGATGAAGAGGCGGCAGGGAATCTCGATGTCGATGCGCTCGTATCTTCTTTGATCTCGGCTCACGGGGGGGTCGGTAGCACTCCTCCCCGGGAATGGGAATCACTCCGGCTTCCGCCGGGGGGCTACTCCAGCTTCTGGGCGCACTCGGCCCGGCGGGGATCCCGCTTGCAGCGGATCCGCCGCAGGAGCCGGAGCATGGTGGGGTCGTAGACCCCCGACTCGCGCAGGGCGATCCGCGAGCGCTGGAAGATGTCCTCGTAGCCGGCGATCGTCTCGGGCGTGGCGTCGATGAAGGCGGCGGCGGGGAGGTCCGCCTCCGACTTCCGCGGGTAGCGCAGGGTCTTCTCGAAGGCTCCGGCGGCGTACTTGCGGGAGCTCAGGGGGAAGTCCGCCGGCCACTCCACGTCGGTGCGGGCCACGATCTGGAGGGTGATCTGGGCGAGGGAGACCCGGAGGATGCCGCCCTTCTTCCCGACGCCCCGGAGCAGCTCGAGGGGGGCGATGGCCGTCACCGGGGAGTAGCAGGCGTCGGCCGAGCCGTTGTTGAAGATGCCCGAGAAGGTGGAGACCTCGGCGGGGACCGTCGAGGCGCCGATCAGCTCGACCATCTTCCGGGAGACGTCGTCGTAGGTCAGGGTGGCGATGCGCTTGCCGGCGATGGTGGCCAGGGTGGCGTGCTCGCGGTCCCGGAAGAGGAGGTAGAGGTGCCCCGCCGGGAAGATGGCCACCGTCTGGAACTTGCCGTCGACGAGCTTCTCGCCGGCCTTGGGGGAGGCCAGGAGCTTCACCAGCTCGCCCAGATCTTCGTAGTTCGGCAGCCCGCCGATGGCCTCGACGCTCCCCGAGAAGCGGTTGAAGCGGCGGGCCCGCGAGCCGGTCATCAGGGCGGCGTCGCAGCGCCCCGAGGAGAGCTCCTGGGTGGCGAGGGTCTCCTCGGTGCGGATCAGGAGCTCGAGGTCGAGGCCCCAGGCCGCGGCGGCGGCGCGATAGTCGGCGGCGATCCGGTAGTAGTCCCCGGCCTTGCCGGCGGGGTCGAAGACGCAGAGGCGGCGCTTCATCGGGGGGCCGCCCTCGGCCAGGGCCGCGCCGGCGGGGAGGAGCGCGAGGAGTAGAGCCAGGAGGAGCCCCGTCTTCCATCGGGTCGGGCGAGTTCGCATGAGGTCCCCGAGCATAGCCCGTTTCGACGGTCGCCCCCGCTCGCTATTCCCCCGGCGTCAGGCGCGCCGCCCGCGCGCGCGCCTCGCGAGCGGCGCGCGCCTCGCCCCGGAGCGCGTGGATCTCGGCCAGCTCGATCAGGTGCGGCGCGGTGGGGCGGCGGGCCACGGCCTCCCGGGCGAGGGCGAGGGCGCGGTCCCGGGCCGCCGCGGCCTCGTCCAGCCGGCCGAGCCCGGCCAGGGCCAGGGCGCGCAGGCGGGTCCAGTCGGCGCGCTCCGGGCGCCGCGCCAGCTCGCCGTCGATTCGCTCGAGGGCCCGGGCGTGCTCGCCCTGCTCGAGTTGCAACTCGACGAGCGCCCGGTCGAGCACCTCGGTGGGGCCCAGCGCGGCGAGGCCCCGCTCGAGCACCTCGCCGGCCGCCCGGAGCTCTCCGCCGGCGCTGCGGAGGCGCGCCAGCGAGAGGAAGCGGTCCGGGGTGGGGGCGAGCGCGGCGGCGCGCTCCCTCGCCGCGAGGGCCCCCGCCCGGTCACCCCGCCGGAGGAGGAGGCGGGCCCGGGCGTCCTCGGCTGCGGCGCTGCTGCGGCCGGCGGCGTCGGCCCGGGCGAAGGCCCGCAGCGCCTCGTCGTCGCGCCCGAGGGCCTCGGCGACCATCGCCCGCTCCAGCGCCAGGCGATCGTCCTCCAAGCCGGCGGCCCGCGCGGCGCCGAGGGCCGCGTCCGCCTCCTGCAGCCGGCCGGCCTCGCGCAGCAGCCGCACCCGCTCGCGGTGCGCCGGGAGGTCCCGGGGGTCGACCGAGAGCCGGGCCTCGAGGCGGGCCAGGCGCTGACCGAGCCCCTCGTGGGCCCGGGCTGGAGCCGCGGCGGCGAGGAGCGCGGCGAGGAGGAGGAGGAGGCGGGCAGCGGTCATGGTCGGGGACGAGTAGAGCAGAAGAGCGGGCGAGGGGGCAGCGCGGCTCCTTGACGCCGGGTGATCGGGGCTCCTACCTTCGAATGGTGCGAGGGAGGGGAAAGAGCAGCCGCCGGCGCGGCACCCGGAGCGCGGCGGCCGCCGCGGCGCTGCTGCTGGTGATGGCGGCGAGCGGATCGTGCGAGTGCGGTGCGCCCTCGGGGATCGTCGACGTCTGCAGCGGCGACGACTCGGGTCCTCCCTTCCTCTCCACCGACATCCTCCTGGTGATCGACAACTCCGCCTCGATGCTGGAGGAGCAGGAGAAGGTGGCCAACGAGCTCTCCACCTTCGTGCAGTCCCTGGTCCGCGGGCCGGTGGACAACGACTTCCAGGTGGGCGTGATCACCACCGGCGTCAGCCTGAACTACCGGACCTGCGACCCGCGCAGCGCGACCACCCTCCAGCGCTACCCCGAGCAGAGCGGCCGGCTGCAGTTCGGCAAGCTCGCCGACGGCAGCCGCGATCCTGCGAGCATCCGCCGGATCCTCGGCGGCGACGACGTCGATCTGGTCGAGCAGCTGGAGCGGCTGGTGCAGCAGGGCACCAACGGCTCGGGTGAGGAGATGGGGCTCGAGGCCATCCGCCTGGCCCTCTCCGCGCCGCTGATCGACGAGGACGCCTCCGCCGATCCTCCGGGCAACGCGGGCTTCCTGCGGCCGGGCGCCCGGCTGCTGGTGGTCGTGGTCTCCGATGAGGACGACTGCTCGGATCCCACGGGGGAGGCCGTGGCCCTCGAGCCGATCTGCGGCGGGGACTGCACCAGCGACGCCGAGTGTGGCGGGCCGGGCAACTACTGCATCGTCGACGGGACGGGCGCCCGGAAGTGCTCGACCAATCACTGCGAGACGACCCCCGGTCGCAACGCCCTGGAGCCCGTGCGCGACTACGTCGACTTCCTCCAGAACCTCGACGACGGCACCGGCAGCGGCCGGACGCGCGAGGCCTACCTGGCGGTCATCGGCGCCGTCTCGGCCGCCGGGGACCCCGAGCGCTGCGCGTCGGGCACCGACGAGGCGCAGGGGGTGGGGGAGCGCTACGCCGAGGCCGTCAGCCTGATGGGCAACAAGGGCTACATCGGCTCGATCTGCGACGACAGCTACCACGAGAGCTTGAGCATCATCGCCGGCCTGATCTCGGCGGCTCAGGTCCTCGACCTCCCGGTCGATCCGGGCTCCGGTCACCTGATCCAGGTCGAGCTCACCCGGGCGAACGGCGAGGTCGTGCGCTGCCTGCAGGGGGAGGGCTTCACCTACGAGGCCTCCAGCGGAGAGGCTCCGGCGCGGCTGCGGATGGAGGGTCGGTGCGAGCTGCTCTCCACCGATCAGATCCGGCTCGAGTACGTCTGCGCGTCTTAGGAATCGGGGGGAGTTCCACTCCCCCCGAACCCCCCAGCTCGGGCTCAGTCGTCGTCGGGGTCGGGGGTCGCCTCGGGCTCGTCCATCTCGAGGACGTTGAAGACGCCCCGCCGGTTCTTGGCCCGGCCGATGGCCGTGGTGTTGTCGGCGATGGGGCGCTCCTCGCCGAAGCCCCGGGAGCTCAGCCGGTCCGCCGAGACCTTCTGCTCGACGAGGTAGCGCACGATCGTCTGCGCCCGGCGGCGCGAGAGGTCGAGGTTGAAGGCGTCGTTGCCCTGGCTGTCGGTGTGGCCGTCGACCTGGACGTGCTTCAGCTCGGGGTGATCGTGGAGGATCCGGGCCACGGCGTTCAGCACGGGGTTGGAGTCGGCCCGCAGCGTGGCCCGGCCCGAGTCGAAGCGGATGGCGCCCAGCAGGACGATGCGGCCGGCCTGGTAGATGGCGAGCGCGCCCTCCGGGACGCAGCCCTTGTGGCTGGCGGTCCCGAAGGTGCGGGGGCACTCGTCCTCGAAGTCGGGGATCGCGTCCTCGTCGGTGTCGGGGCAGCCCTCGAACTGCACGAGGCCGGGCACCCGGGGACAGGCGTCGACCCGGTCGGGGACCCCGTCCCGGTCCACGTCGCACTCGGCCTGCATCGGCGCGGGTGAGACGTCGGCCCGGTAGGAGAAGAGGGCCATCACCCGCAGCGCCTCCCGGCCGAAGCCCGACTCGAGGGTCAGCCCGCGGCCGAGCCCCACGCGCAGCTCCCAGGCCCCGGCCGGCCGGGCGCGCAGGCCCACGAAGAGCTCGAGGGGGGACTTGAGGGCGTCCGCGTCGGCGAAGGTGAAGGGCGCCCGCGCCGGGGTGGCGAGGAGCACCTCGCCGAGGAGCTCGGGGGCCAGGGAGCGCAGCAGGGGCAGCGACCAGGCGACCCCGGCGGCCGCCAGCAGCTCGTCCCCCTGATAGAGGTTGAGGTAGCGGCCCGGCTCGGTGCGGAAGCGGTAGCCCGCGCTGACCACCAGCCGCAGGGCCTCGGTCGGGTCGAGCTCGGCCTCGATCGTCGGGCTGATCGCGTAGCCCCGCTCGCCGAAGAAGCTCTCGGTCTCGCCGGTCAGGCCCCGGAGCTCGAGGGTGGCGGCGAGGCCCCAGCGGCGCCCCTCCCGGGCCATGAGGTGGACGCGCCCCAGGAGGCGCAGGTCACCGATGCCCATGGTGTCGGGCTCGACGTCGGTGAAGCTCACCCGGTCCCGCAGATCGTCGAAGCCGTGGGCCTGGTAGAGGACCAGGGGGAGCTCCGCCGCCAGCTCCACCCGGGGGCTGGGGGCGTAGGCGGCCGCCAGCCGGAGCTGGTACTGCCGCCGGACGAGGTTGCCGATCTTCTCCTCGCCGATCTTGATGGCCATCAGCCCCTCGGCGAGGTCGAGCCCGACCGAGAGGTGGTAGCGGCCGGCGAGGGGCGGGGCGAGGCCGGAGAGGGTGAGGAAGGCGTCGCCGCCCAGGCCGGGCTTGAAGCTCTGGGCGTCGAGGCCGCGCTCGGGTCCGAGGCCGGCGGCCTGGGCCGCGGCCCGGCCCGGCGCCCAGCAGAGCGCGAGCAGGGCGGCGCCGAGCGCCAGCGCGCGAGCACCCGGGGCACGAAGCCCCCCGATGAGCTGGTAGCCCCTCCGCATCGTGAACAGGTCCAGACTAGCCCCCCTGCGGGTCCGGGGCGAGATCTTCAGGGGGTCTCCGGCCAGTCGTGGCGGGGATAGCGTCCCCGCAGCTCCCGGCGCACCTGCGGATAGTGGCGGCTCCAGAAGCCCGGCAGGTCCTGGGTGATCTGCACCGGCCGCCCGTTGGGGGCGAGGAGGTGGAGCTGGAGGGGCAGGCGCCCCTCGGCCAGGGTGGGGGTCTCCTTCAGGCCGAAGAAGTCCTGCAGCCGCGAGGCGAGGTAGGGCCGCTGCCCCCGGGCGTAGCGGATGCGCACCTTCTGGCGGCGGGGCAGCGCCATGGACTCGGGCAGCCACCTCGCCAGCTTCGCCCGCGCCGGCCCGGGGATCCGCGCCTCGAGGGTGCGCACCCAGTCGCGGCGCTGCAGCTCGGAGAAGCTACGGGCACCGACGCAGGCGGCCTCGACGAAGCGCCAGAGGCCCTCCTCGGAGAGCTCGGGGAGCTCCAGCGCCGGGTCCAGCTCGTGGAGCAGCTCCAGGCGGCCGAGGAGGGACTCGAGGCCCTCGGGATCGCCGAGGGCGGCGAGGCCACGCTCACGCAGGGCGGCGGCGAGGAGGTGGGCGGTCTCGGGTTGCTCCTCGGCCGGCACCCGGCTCTCGGTCAGCACGATCAGCCCGTAGCGCAGGCGGGAGAAGGCCTCGACCCGATCCCCGCCCTCGTTCCAGCTCACCTCGATCGACTCGACCAGGCCCTCGGGATCGACCTCGATCAGCCAGTCCGGCTCGATGGCGCTGGCGAGGTGCAGGCGGGGCGAGCGCCCCTGGCCGCCCTCCCGCCGGGCCTCGAGGGCCACGATCAGCGGGGCCTCCCGCACGATGGTGGTGGGGCCGGCGACCACCTCCCCCCCGTCGGCGAGGACGAAGCGCTCCGAGCGGGGGGCGCGCCTTCCGGCGACCCGATCGGGCCAGCCGGCGAGGAGGGCGCGCTGCAGCCGCGCGGAGCTCTCCGGGCTCGCGCCGCGCTCCTCTCGCTCGACGCCCAGGCGACGGCGCAGGTTGCCGGCCACGCGCCAGACCGAGCGGCTGCGCCCGCCGTCCAGCCCGAGGGCGCGCAGCCGGTGGCCCGCGAAGCCGGATCCGGCCGCGGCCTCCAGCCGCTCGAGGCGGTCCAGGGGATCGGAGCTGCCGGTGGGGAGGGCGCCGGAGTCGCCCCAGGGGGCGCGGGCGAGCAGGTCCCGCTCGGAGAGGAGCGCCACGAGGGCGCAGCCCCGGTGGGCCTCGCCCACCTCCCGGCAGTGGTGGAGGACCGCGGAGAGGCGCGGGGGCAGGGGCCAGCCCACGGCCTGGCGGCCGGCGGGCGTGAGCGCGTGCTCCCCCTCGAGGAGGCCCAGGTGGCGCAGGAGCGCGCCGGCGTGCTCCCAGGTCTCGGCGGGGGGCGGGGTGAGGAAGGGGAGCTCCTCGAGGCCGAGGTCGAAGCCGCCGAGGGTCAGGCGCAGCTCGGTCAGATCCTGCCGGGCGATCTCCGGGGGGTCCTGCGCCAGGCGGGCGCGGGCGTCGTGCTCGGTGAAGAGGCGCAGGCAGCGGCCGGGCCCCAGCCGGCCCGCGCGCCCGGCGCGCTGGGTGAGGGACGCGCGGGAGACCTTCCGCTCCTCCAGGCGGGGCAGCCCGCTCCAGGGATCGAAGCCCGGCATCCGGGCCAGGCCCGAGTCGATGACCGCCACCACCCCCGGCACGGTGATGCTGCTCTCGGCCACGTTCGTGGAGAGGATGATCCGGGGCCGCCCGGTGGGCTCCAGCGCCGCGTCCTGCTCCCTCGCCGAGAGCTCGCCGTGGAGGCGGGCGACCTCCAGCCTGCCCTCCCTCGTCAGGGGCTCGAGGTCCCGGGCGCAGGCGGCGATGGCGCCGGCCCCCGGGAGGAAGCAGAGGATCTGGCCCCCCGCCTCGCCGAGGCCCTCTCGCAGGAGGCGGCGGGCGGCGCGCACCACCAGCTCGGGCAGGCGCCGCTCCTCCTCGCGCTCGAGGTGCTCCACCTCGACCGGGTGGGCCCGGCCGGTGGTCCGGAAGACCTCGACCCGGGGCCAGAGGGGCGAGAGATCGAGGCCCTCGAGGGTGGCCGAGAGCACGCCCAGGATCAGCTCCGGGCGCTCGGTGGCCTGCAGCCGGGTGAGGAGGGCCAGGCCGAGATCGGCGTGGAGGTTGCGCTCGTGGAACTCGTCGAGGAGGACCGCGGCCACGCCCTCGAGGTGCGGATCCTCCAGGAGGTGGCGGGTCAAGAGCGCCTCGGTCAGGTAGCGGACCCGGGTGCGCTTGCTCACCTTCCGCTCGAAGCGGATCTCGTAGCCGATGCGCTCGCCCACCGGCTCACCCAGGAGGCTGGCGACCCGCCGGGCCGAGAGGCGGGCGGCGAGGCGGCGCGGCTCCAGGACCCAGACCTCACCCTGCAGCGCCGTGGCCAGGGCCCAGGGCAGGCGGGTGGTCTTGCCCGAGCCGGTGGGGGCGTCGAGGACCAGCTGCCCCGATCGGCGGGCCACCTCGACGATGGCCTCGAGGTGGGCGTCGATGGGCAGGCTCTCTCCCCGCTGGAAACCGAAGGCGCTCACGGTCGAGGGGCAGCCTCGCACCAAGGGCGCCGGGAAGGCCAGCGCGCGTTGACGCTGGGGCGAGGCGTGCATTAACTGCTACCGGAACCCAACACGGAGACCTCCAACGATGAACGCTGCCGCCACCGCTCCCGTCGACGCCCTCAAGGCCGAGGGCTACCGCTCGGTCTTCTCCATCGTCGAGGGCTGGGCCTGGTGCCCGCACTGCGGCCTCAAGCGGGAGGTCTCCGAGTTCCAGCCCATCAAGAGCGTCGCCGGTGCGAGCGACGACGCGGCGGGCTGGCACGCCGTCTCCTGCACGCGCTGTCACGCCCGCGGCCTGCTCAGCGCGGAGAAGCACGACTGAACCGGCTCCTGCTGGAGGCCGGGGAGCTGGACGAGTCCGGGGAGGTCCTCCTCCGGGGGCGCCGCGCCCTCCACCTGCGCAAGGTGCTGAAGGTCGAGGCCGGTCAGCGCGTGCGGGCCGGGTTGCTGGGCGGTCCCCTGGGCGCCGGGTGGATCGTCGCCCTGGAGGGAGAGGGCGTGCGCCTTCGCTTCGAGGCCGAGGGTGAGGCGCCCGCGCCGCCCGAGCTCTCCCTGGTCCTGGCGCTCCCCCGGCCGAAGGTCCTCTCGCGGGTGTTGCAGGCGGCGGCGAGCTTCGGCCTGCGGCGGATCGATCTGGTCAACGCCTGGAAGGTCGAGAAGAGCTACTTCGACTCCCCCCGCCTGGCCCCCGCGCGGCTGCGCGAGGATCTGATCGCCGGCTGCGAGCAGGGCGCGCACACCTGGCTGCCCGAGCTCGCCGTGCACCGCCGCTTCCTCGGCTACCTCGAGGGGCTGCCCCCGCCCGGCGGCGAGGCGCGGGTCTTCGCCCAGATCGGCTCGGCGCGGAGCCTGGGAGCGGTCTTGCCCGCGGCCGGGGCCGTCTCCCTCCTGGTGGGACCCGAGGGTGGCCTCCTCGCCAGCGAGGAGGAGAGCCTGCACGAGGCGGGCTTCCGGGGCTTCGCCCTGGGCACGCCCGTCCTGGCCGTGCCGGTGGCGGTGGCGGTCGCCCTGGGTCAGGTCGCGCTCCTGCGGGGGCCGGGTTCTGTCCCCGAGCCCGGAAGCAGGGCTATTCTGTAGAACGACGCCCGGCACCATGAGCAGCAAGTTCGAAGCCTGGACCGATCCCGAGTCCACCTCCCACGGAGGCAGCGAGAAGGCTCCCGCCCGGCATCGCCCCGCGCCGCGACCGCACCTGCTGCGCCAGACGGAAGGACCGGGGGCGCCGCGCGAGCTGAGGCTGGATGGCCCCGAGCTCCTCATCGGCCGGGCGGTGGGGGTCGACCTCCACGTCGACGCCCCGGACGTCTCCCGGATGCACGCCAAGGTCTTCCGCTACGGCTTCGACTTCGCGGTGCGCGATCTCGGCAGCCGCAACGGCGTGCTGCTCAACGGCATGCGCGTCTCCTCGGCGGTGCTGCGGGACGGCGACCTCATCCGGGTCGGCCCCGCGGTCTTCATGTACCTCGAGGGCGGCTGAGCTCCCGCGCCCGGGCCTCGTCCTCCGGCGGGACGTAGATCCGGCGGATGGTCGCCGCCTCGGCGTAGCGGTCGAAGAGGGGGGTGTAGGTGTCCACCGGCACCTCGCCTCCGGGGGTCCGCACGAAGAGGCCCCGGGAGCCGGGCAGGTAGCGGGAGACCGTCGAGCTCGACTCGCTCTCGAGGGTCGAGATCCCGGCCGCGGTGAGGACGGCGGCGACCTCCTCGAAGCGAGGGTCGTCCCCCGACTGCTCCTCGTAGACGGTGCGGTAGCCCTGCCGCTTCACGATCCGCCGGGCCCACTCGTCCGGCGAGGCGCGCAGCACCCCGTAGAGGTCGATGTCGTCGGTCTCGAGGAAGGCCGCGGCCGTCTGCGGCACCTGGTAGGCCCCCTCGGCGGTGAGGAAGTAGCGGCGGAGCATCTCGTCGTAGGCCACCGAGGCGCGGTGGAAGTAGACGGCGAGGAACATGTGGTAGCGCGAGAGGAGGAAGTCCTCGAAGGCGAAGATGGCGCGCCGGTCGAGGGCGAGGTACGCGGCGTCGCCCTGCACCGTCAGGCCGAGGTTCGAGAGCAGCCAGGTCAGGTCGAACTGGCCGTAGGTCACCCCGGCGTAGAGGGAGTCCCTCCGCAGGTAGTCCATCCGGTCGGCGTCGAGCTCGGAGGCGACCATCTGCCGCAGCAGCGGCTTGTAGTCGATGCCGCCGTGGACGAAGGCTCCGATGGCCTCCGGCGGATCGCCGCCGAGGAGGGTGAGGACCTCGGCCGCCCCCGGGCCCTCCGGGAAGAGCGCCTCGAGCCGCTCGGCGAAGGCGCCGTCGAGGAAGAGGAGGCGGGTGTAGTCCTCGTGGGTGGCCCGGCGGCCGGGGTCGTCCACCGCCCAGGAGGGCAGGCCGAGGGTGGAGAGCATCGGCAGGGCGAACTCGGAGGTGTGGGAGAGGGGAGGGTGCCCCAGGTCGTGGGAGAGCACCGCCAGGCGCAGGGCCTGACGGAAGCGCTGCTGGACCTCGGAGGGCAGCCCGGTCTCCCGGCCGAAGACCTGATCGAAGAGCAGCCCGCTGACGTGCATCGCGCCGACGACGTGGACGAAGCGGGTGTGGGTCGCGCCGGGGAAGGCGACGTCCGAGAAGCCGAGCTGCTTGATGTGGCGCAGGCGCTGGAAGGCCCGGGTGTCGAGGAGCCTCCGCTCGGCCGGGCTGATGCCGATGGCGCCGTGGATGGGGTCCCGGATGTGCATCGTGGGGCGGATTCTACTGCAGGGATCGCCACCGGCTTAGGAAAGGGCCGCTTGCGTTCCCGTCCGGGGGATGCATCTTTCAGGGCGATGCCGCGCTGGACCTACTTCGCGATCTTCCTCGTCATCGCCCTCGGGATCGTCGCCGGCTGGCACTACTACCTCTGGCTGCGGCTGGTGCGGGACCCGGGCTGGACGCCGCAGGTGACGCGGATCCTGACCGGCGTCCTCGTGCTCCTGGGGCTCTCCCTCCCCCTCGGGATGATCACGGCGCGGCTCCTGCCCCCGGCCTTCGGGAAGGCCTTCGGCTGGTTCGCCTTCGTCTGGATGGGCGGCGGCTTCCTCCTGCTCTGCGCGGTGGCGGTGGGGGACCTCTTCACCCAGGTGCTCTCTCGCTTCACCGACCTCGGGGCGTCGATGCCCGACGCCGAGCCCGAGAGCCCCTCCCGGCGCCTGCTCCTCGCCCGCACCCTGGCCGCGGGCACCACCCTCGCCGCGGCGAGCACCACGATCTACGGCGTGCGCGGCGCGCTGGGCGCGGTGCAGGTGAAGGACGTGGAGGTGCAGCTGGACCGGCTGCCCCGGGAGATCTCGGGGCTGACGGTGGTGCAGCTCACCGACGTCCACGTCGGCTCGATGATCGGCCAGCCCTTCGTCGAGGGGCTGGTCGAGCGGGTCAATGCGTTGAAGCCCGACCTGGTCGTGATCACCGGCGATCTGGTGGACGGGCCGGCGGAGCGCCTCGGCGCCGCCGTGGCGCCGCTCGGCAAGCTGGAGAGCCGCTGGGGAACGCACTTCGTCACCGGCAACCACGAGTACTTCTCGGGCTTCGAGCCCTGGCGGGCCTTCCTCGCCTCCCTGGGCATCGAGGTGCTGGAGAACCGCCGGGTGACCATCGGCGAGGCCGGCGGCCCCTCGATCGACCTGGCCGGGATCCCCGACCCCACCGTGGCCCGGATGGGCAACGGCGCCCCCGACCTGGCGGCCGCCGTCGCCGGCCGCGATCCCGAGCGAGAGCTGCTGGTGCTGGCCCACCAGCCCCGCGCCATCGACGACGCGGTGACCCAGGGGGCGGGGCTCCTGCTCTCGGGCCACACCCACGGCGGGCAGATCTGGCCCTTCGGCCTCCTGGTGGCCCTCAACCAGCCCTACGTCGCCGGCCTCCACCGCCGCGAGGACACCCAGGTCTACGTCAGCCGCGGCACCGGCTTCTGGGGGCCGCCGATGCGGGTCGGAGCCCCGGCCGAGATCACCCGGCTGGTGTTGACCCCGAGCTGAGGGTCCGCTTCAGGTAGGCCTCCGCCGAGGCCCGGCCCTTCGCCTGCTGGGCGATGCAGCGGTCGGCGCTCTCCTTGCCCAGCGCGAGGTAGCGCTCGTGGCCGGGGGCGTCCTTCTCCTGGAAGAAGGCGATGGCCGCGTCGCGGCCCTCCTCGTCGCAGAAGGCCCCCACCAGGCGGGCGAGGCGGGCGGCCGAGCGGCCGGCGAAGGAGGGCAGGCGGGCCTGGAGCTCGTCGTAGTTCTCCTTCAGGAAGGCGAAGGTGCGGGCCGTGCGCTCCTTTCCGTCGAAGCCGCCGCCGAAGAGGTACCAGACGTCCTGGGCGCGAACCCGGGGATCGAAGGCGAGGGCCAGCGCCGCGTCGAGCTCCTCGCCCGCCGGCGCCGCGCCGAGGCCCGAGAGCAGGGTGAGGCGCTCCTGGCTGCCGCTGGCCTTCTCGAGGGCCGAGAGCAGCTCGTCCTGGGTGACGGCGCCCTCGCGGCGCGCCAGCCGGAGGGCCGTGCCCGCGACGTCCGCCGAGACCTTCGTCGGATCCTCGAGGTAGAGGCGGGCCTGCGCGGCGGCGCCCTCCTTCACTCCCGCGTCGCTGCCGTGGCGGCCCAGGGTCCACAGGAGGCTCCCCCGCATGAGGGTGTGCGCGCGCCGCTCGCCCTCGGCGGGCCGCCAGCCCAGCGCCCGGGCGCGCGCGCCGAGCACCCGGTCGGCGAAGGCCCGGTAGGCCGGGGTCTCGGCGAGGTCCGGCCAGAGGTCGGCGACGCCGGCGACCTTGCCCGCGGCCATCCGCTGGAGGCGCGGATCCTCGCTGGCGCCGGCCAGCTCGATCAGCGCCAGGCCCTCGGCGGGATCGAGGGCGCCGGCCGCCACCGCGCCCCAGGCCTGATCGAGGAGGCTCACCCGCATCCGGCGAAGCTCGGGCGCGTCCTTCCCCTCGAGCCAGCGGGCCATCTCGGAGAGCTGGCCGGCCGGGGCCTGCCAGCGGAAGTAGCCGTGCTCCCCGGCGTTGGGGTGCACCCAGCGCGGGCACTGCTCGGTGGCGAGGACGACCTCCTGCTCGGCCTCCTCGAGGAGGAGGCACTGGCGGGTGAGGCTCTCGCGCTCGGGCCAGGCCACGCAGAGGGGGAGGACCCAGGGCTCTCCTCCGCCGTCGATCTTCGCTCCGCCGAGGGCCTGGTAGGGACGCTGGACCAGGCGCAGGCGGACGCCGGCGTCCTCCCCGCAGCGCAGCTCGGTCTCGAGGAGCGGCACCCCCGGCCGGTCGAGGAAGGAGCGGGCGACCCGCTCGACCGGCTCCTCCGAGACCGCCTCGAGGGCGGCGAAGAGGTCGTCGGCGGTGGCGGTCCGCCAGGCGTGCTCCTGCAGGTAGCGCTGGATGCCCGCCTGGAAGAGCTCCGGGCCCAGCCACGCCTCGAGCATCGAGAGGATGCTGCCACCCTTCACGTAGGTCAGGCCGTCGAAGGCGGCCTCGGCCTCGGCCACCGACTGCACCGGCTGGCGCACCGCCCGGGCGGCCGCGAGGCTGTCGGAGTGGAAGACCTGGTTGCGGCCGGCCAGGAGGTCGAGGCCCTGCTCGTACTCCGGGCGCCAGCCGTCGACGATCTTGGCGGCCATCCAGGTGGCGAAGGCCTCGTTCAGCCAGAGATCGTCCCACCACGCCATCGTCACCAGGTTGCCGAACCACTGGTGGGCCAGCTCGTGCGCGGCCACCGAGCCGATGCGCTCCTCGGCGCCGAGGGAGCGGCTCTCGGGATCCGAGAGGAGGAGCTCCTCCCGGTAGACGATCAGCCCCGCGTTCTCCATCGCGCCGGCGGCGAACTCGAGGAGCGCCGCCAGGTCGAGCTTGGCGTAGGGGTAGGCGATGCCGAAGTAGGCCTCGAGGCGCGGCAACAGCTCGGCGTGGGTGGCGAGGGCCTCCTTCAGGCGCGCGCCCTTGCCCTTCGCGGCCAGCCCGGTGAGGGGCAGCTCGCCCACCGAGGTGCGCACGGTCTCGAGCTCACCCACGACCAGTGCGACCAGGTAGGTGGGCAGGGGCGGCGTCTCGCGGAAGACCACCCGCTGCACCTCGCCCTGCGCCTCGACCCGCTCGACGGGGGCGTTCGAGTGGATCTCCAGCCCGGCGGGGCTGATCACGGTGATGGCGAAGGGCGTCTTGAAGCCGGGCTCGTCCAGGCAGGGGAAGGCCTTGCGGGCGTAGGCGGGCTCGAGCTGGGTGTAGACGTGGGCCTGCCCCTCCCGCTCGACCCGGTAGAGGCCGGTGAGGCGGGTGTCGAAGGGGGCCTCGAAGTCCAGCACCAGGGTCGCCGCGCCGGCCGGCAGCGGGCGCGCGGGCAGGGCGAGCCACTGATCGACCGGGCGCCCCTCGGCCGCCGGGACGGCCTGCAGGCGGGCCTCGATCCGGCCCGAGGGCTCGACCGAGGCGTCGACCAGGAAGTGCGGCGCGCGCAGCTTCATCCCCTCGGCGTGGAAGCGCAGGTGCTCGGTGGCGCCGGTCAGCTCCAGGTCGATCTCCACCCGGCCCGAGAACTCGGTCTTCGCCGGGTCGATCCGCCACTCGATGGTGTAGCGGGTCGGCGCCGCCGTCGCGGGCAGGCGGTGGGGCAGCGCCGCCAGCTCGGCCTCGGGCAGGCCGAGGGTGGCGCAGCCCGTGCTCGCCAGCGTCGTGAGGAGGAGGGCGGTGAGGGAGCGGGGGATCCTCATCGGGCGTCCAGGAAGGCGACGAGCTCCTCGCGGTAGCGCTGGCCCAGGGCGATGGCGTGGGTGGCCGCCTGCAGGCCCTGCTCGATCGGGCGCTCGCCACCCCGGACGGCCTTCTCCCGCAGGCGGCGCACCGCCTCGTCGAGCGCCCCGGCGCTGCGGTACTCGCCGAGGATCTGGCCGATGTGGATGAAGGTGAACTCCGGCTGCCGCTTGCGGACGGCCTCGAAGTTCGCCATCAGCCAGTCGAAGGCCGCGTCGCGGGTCTCGTGGCGGCGCATCATCCCGTAGAAGACGCTGCCGAAGTCCTGGGCCCGGAAGCGCTCATCGAGGAGGAGGGCCAGGGCCTCTCCCGCGGTAGCGGCGGGCAGGCTGGCCAGGCCGCCGAGGAGGGCGGTCCGCCGCTCGGGATCGGTGGCCGCGAAGAGGGCCTCGGCCAGGGCTTCGGAGCCGAGGGCGCCCTCCCGGGCCGCGAGGGCCAGGGCGACCCGGGCGATCTCCGGGCTGGCCTCGGCGCCCGAGACCAGCGCCGGCCCGAGGGTGAGGACGTGATCCAGCACCTCCTGCGAGCGGGCGTGGTGGCCCGCCGCGGCGAGGACCGCGGGGCGGGCGATGGTGTCCCCGTCGGGCTCGCCCTCACGGGGCGCGAGGCCCAGCCGCTCGAGGGCGCTCCCGGTGAGGGAGGCCGCGAAGGAGCGGAAGCCGGGATGCTCGTCGATGCCCGGGAAGAAGCTGTGCAGGCGGGCGGGGCTGCCGGCGACCTGCTCGACGATCGGGCGGGCCGTGACGTCCTCGAGGGCCTCCACGGTGCGCAGGTAGCTCGAGAGGGGCGCCGCGCCTCCGGTGACCGCCGCCCAGGTCGCGCCCACCACGCCCAGCTGCTCCCGGGTGTCGAGCTCGGCCGCCCGATCGAGGAGCGCGCTCATCGCCTCCTCGGGGAGGGCCCAGCGCAGATAGGTCGCCTCGGCGGGGTTCGGGTGGCCGGCCCGCAGGGGCGTGGGGAGGGTGGCGCGCTCCTCCCCGAAGACGAGGTCGGCGCCCCCCGCGAGGTGGAGGGGGATCTGCCAGCGCGCCTGGGGGTCGGCGGGCTCGAGGCCCACCAGGGCGTAGGGCGCCTGCCTCACCCTCGGCGCGTCGCCGGCCTCCTCGACCACCAGCAGGGGCACGCCCGGCTGCTCGATGAAGCTGCGGATCACGCCGGTGACGTCCTTGCCGCTCGCGGCGTCGAGGCGGGAGAAGAGGTCCTCCCCCCTGGCGTTGCCCCAGCGGTGCGCCTCCAGGTAGGCGCGCACGCCGCTGCGGAAGGCGTCCTCGCCGATCCAGCGCTCGATGGTCTCGAGGACCGCGGCGCCCTTCAGGTAGGTGATGGCGTCGAAGGCCTGCTCGGCGTCGCCCACGCTGTGCACCGGCTGCCGGATCTGGCGAGCCGCCGGCAGGGCGTCCTGGGCCATGACCCGGCCGCGCACCTCCAGCAGGGCGAGGACCTGCTCGTACTCGGGCCGCCACTGGTCCACGACCCGGGCGGCGACCCAGGTGGCGAAGGCCTCGTTCAGCCAGAGGTCGTCCCACCACTCCATCGTCACCAGGTTGCCGAACCAGTGGTGGGCCAGCTCGTGCGCGACCACCTCGGCGATCTCCCGGGCCCGGGAGCGGGTGAGGTTCGCCTCGTCGGCCAGCAGGTAGATCTCGCGGAAGGTGACCAGGCCGGCGTTCTCCATCGCGCCGGCGGCGAACTCGGGCACCGCGACCACGTCCAGCTTCGAATAGGGGTAGGGCAGGCCGAAGAGGTCCTCGAGGGCCATCAGCAGCTCGGGCGTGAAGCGCCGGGCGACCTCCGCCAGGTGCGCCTTGCCCTCGGGGACGATCACCCGCACCGGCGTCGCGCCCGCGGGCTCGGCCTCGACGATCTCGAAGGGGCCCACGCAGAGGGCCAGGAGGTAGGTGGGGATCGGCGGCGTCTCCTCGAAGCGGACGACCGTGCGCTCTCCCTCCTCCCGGCGCTCGACCTCCGGGCCGTTGGCGAAGCAGGGGGTGCCGGACGGGACCCGGAGGGTCAGCTCGAAGGGAACCTTGAAGGCCGGCTCGTCGAAGCAGGGGAAGCAGCGCCGGGCGTCGGCGGCCTCGAACTGGGTGGCCAGGTAGGGCTTGCCGCCGTCCACGACCTTGTAGAGGCCGCACATGCTGCCGTTGAAGGGGCCGTGGAAGTCGATCCGGAGGAACGCCTCACCGGCGGGGATCGGCTCGCCGTCCGAGAGGACGAGCTCCCCGTGCTCGGGCTCGCGGCCCGGGCCCTCGGCGGGGCGGGCGGTGAGGGCGCGCCGAGACTCGCCGACCTGCAGCTCGATCCGGTCGAGGGTGAGATCGAGGGCGTGGAGGTGCACGCCCCCGGCGGCCTGCTCGACGGCGAGCTGGATCTCGACCCGCCCCTCGAAGCCGTCCCGGGCGGGATCGGTCTCGAGCGAGAGGGCGTAGCGCGTGGGGCGGGGGTCGGCGGGGAGGCGTCCGGGCTCGGGTGTGGTGCTCATGCGGGGAAAATCTCATCCCGGGGCGGACTCTTCAAGCCAGGGCATCGAGCCCCCCGGCCGAGCCGGGTCAGCTCGAGGCCCGCGGGAAAAGCCGTGCGCGTGCACGTGCACGTGCACGTGCACGGTTTCTGCCGTGCATCGGGGTCGGCCTCCGTTGGTACGGGAAACCCTCCGCGGTCTATGGTGCTTGCATGGGGGTGAGATGCGTCAGGTGGGTGATCGGGGGGTGGCTCCTGCTGGCCTCGGCTTTGCCCCTGCCAGCGGCCGGTACCGAGCCGATCCTGCCCCCCGCGGAGCCCGACCCTTTCGACACGCGTCCGGTCGAGGCCGTCGAGCGGTCCGAAACGGTCGATGGCAGGGAGGTGGCGGCGCCTCCCCCCCGAGAGGTGGACCCGGTCTGGCACCTCTACGATCAAGCCTTCGCCACCCTGATGGGAGGGGAGAAGCAGGAGGCGTTGCGGCTCTTGGCCCGTATCCGGGACCGGCACCCCGACCACCCGGCTGCTCTCCTGGCCGGCGATCTGCTCGCGGTCTATGTGGTCGATCCCGCCGACCCGCGGAATGGGGCGCTCCCGGTCACCACGCGGACCGAGCTGCGGAGCCGGCTGCTGGAGCGCGAGCAGCCCGACGGGCGCGCCCGGGCCGAGCTGGCGGTCGTGCAGACCCTCCACGGAATCGGGATCGGCATCGAGCTCTGTTTCATCGCCCAATGCTGGAATACGCGGGCGGTGGCGGGTGCGCTCACCCTCGGTGGATCTCTCGGATTGGTCCTCTCCCTCACCCTGACCTCCGGGGGTGTCACGGCCGCGCAGGCCTCTGCATCCAACTCCGGCGCCGCCTGGGGTTTCTGGAACGGTCTGGCCATTCTCGGGGGGGCCGGGCTGCTCGGTTGGCCGGCTGGGCCAGAGAATCTGGGCATCCCAGTCGTGCTGCAGCTCGGGTGGCTGGCGGTCGGTGCGATCGTCACTCGTCACGTGCCCGTCCACGCCGGCCAGATCTCCCTGGCGAACAGTGCTGGGATCTGGAGCGGGGTCCTCGTCCTTCTGCTCCATGGTGTGACCTGGTGGGAGGCGGATCCGGCGCTGATCTGGTGGACCTTGCTGGCCGCCTCCGACCTCGGGCTCGTGGCGGGTGCGGTCCTCGGTACGGTCTTTCCGATCAGCAGGACCCGCGCGCTCCTGATCGACGCGGGTGGCCTGCTGGGGATGTTGCTGGGCATGGGGGGGGCGGCGATCATCTTTGGAGATCGGCTGGAGCTTCCGGTCTTCTCCGCCATGGCAGCCGGGGGAACGGTGGCCGGGCTGCTCACCGGCTACCTGCTCACCGATACCTGGGACTACCGCGGGGTGAAGCCCGAGGTGGCCCTCCTTCCGCTTCGCGACGGAGCGGCAATCGTGCTCGGGGGGAGATTCTAGATGAACAAGACCGCCGTCTTTCTGCTGGGCATGGGCGCCGGCCTCCTCGTCGGGGGCGGCTGCGGGGTGATGGTGGGGATCTTCTCCACGGAGGCCGGGATGAACATCCTCACCGGCGCGCTGGAGTCGAGCGAGCCGGCGGAGGTCTCGAGCCCCCAGACCCTGCGCGGTCGCTACTTCACGCTCGACTATCCAGGCAACTGGCGGGTCGACACCGATGACGCCGACTACGATCCGGACGGCTACTTCGATCTCAACGCCCCGGGGCAAGGGAAGGTGATGATCTACATCGTCCCGCCGGAGTCGCCGGTGGAGGGCATCCTCGCCGAGTGGGAGCAGAACCTCACCACGAACATCGTCAGCGATCACGAGCGGCGGACCTTCACCACCTGGGGCCGCTTCGAGGGGACGGGGGTCGAGCTGGACGGCCGCCTGCTGGTGGCCGAGGGGCGGGTGCGGATGTTCGGCACCCTGGGTGAGCCCCGGGGCCTGGCCATCATGGAGATGCGCTACGACGAGGACGAGGCCAACAACGGGCCGGGCTACGACCTGATCGAGCGCACCCTCGCGCCGGTCGAGGCGGCGGCCGGTCGCTGAGGGCACACTCGTCGTCGCCGCGGCAGCTACCGGCGTCGCAGACCGGGTCAAGGCCACGACTGTCACGGATCGGTTACCGGGGTCGATGCAAAGCTGGCGTCTGGATGCAACGATTACGTGCGCCGCCTGCAACCAGCCAGGGGAGGTGTACAGGGCGTCGGAGTCGAATCCTGCGCAGGTCGCCGTGGGCTGCAGACGCTGCACGACCGCAGATTGTGCGACGGGTGATCCTCCGAGGTACCCCATCGTCAGGGTCCCCTGCCCATCTGCGGGGCGATCGCCCACGGGCATGGCGCGTGCACTCTCGCCGACCCATGTGCGACGCCGGATGGGCCGGCGCCGGCATACCTGGGGAGTAGCTCCCTGGGGAAGAGTCCGGGGGACATACCAGCTGGCCGGGGCGTCTTCTCTCGAGGAGGTGGCCCGCGCCGCTGGGGGTAGCGTGGTGCGCTCCAGCGTGGCGGTCTCGGGTCGACTCGACGCGTGACGCGGGAGCGGTGCGTCCCTCTCTCGGCGATGGGAACGAAAAGAGAGAGAGGCGCCCGTGACCGTGGATCGGTTGAAGGTACGCAAGCACCTGGTGCTCCTGGGGGAAGACGAGCACGAGCTGCTCTGTCGGATCGTCGTCTTCCGGCAGGCGCTCCGCGAACGCGAGGGGGCCATCCTCGACTTGCGCTGGCACCTCGAGGAGGGCCGGGCCCCCTGCTGTGTCCTGGTCCTCTACCAGATCGCGATCCAGCCCTGCGCCTGCAGCCGGGTAATGGAGCGGAGACCGAACTAGAGGTCCTGTCCGGACCCCACTGAACCGAAGGAGAAGACCCGATGAAGGTCGAGAAGATCATGAATGCACCGGTGGTCAGCTGCCGGGAGGACCAGACCTTGAACGATGCCGCGCACCGGATGTGGAGCTCGGATCTCGGGGTGGTCCCGGTCCTCGACGGCGAGGGCCGGCTGGTCGGGATGGTCACGGACCGCGACGTCTGCATGTCGGCCTACTTCGCGGGCCGGGACCTGAGCTCCATCCCGCTCGCCCGTGCCATGTCCCGGGACGTGGTCACCTGCCGGGCGGACGAGGAGCTGGAGGTCATCGAGGAGCGGATGGGGACCCACCAGATCCGCCGGCTGCCGGTCGTCGACGACGAGGACCATCCGATCGGGATGATCTCCCTGGCGGACCTCGCCCGCTTCGCCCTGGCCGCCCGCAAGAAGAACGGCCTCGACCGGGAGATCTCCCAGACCCTGGCCCGGATCTGCCGGCCGCCCGCGGAGGACGAGGTGCGCCCGGTGACGACGCCGCGCGCCCGCACCTCCCGCCAGCGCGCGACCCTCTGAGGCTAGAAAAAGAGCTCGCCCTGGGGTCCGGGGGGCCGCCGGAAGGCGGTGGTCTCCGGGCTATGGGGGTGGGTCTCGAGGCCGAGGCGAGCGCAGGTCCTCGAGAAGAGCTGCTCGACGGCTCTCCAGCGGGGACCCTGGCCCTGCATCCTGGTCGCGAGGTCCGGATCGTTGAGGCGCCCGCCGCGCAGCTCGCGGACGGCGCCCTCGATCTTGCGAGCGCGGGAGGGACCGAGGACCGCGATCCGCTCCAGGAAGACCGGCGCGACCTCCCGGGGCAGGCGCAGGGGGATGCGGAAGGCGTGGGAGGCGCCCGCGGCGCGCGCCGCCTCGAGCACCCTCGGCACCTCCGGCTCGGAGAGCCCGGGGATGATCGGCGCGACGGCCACGCCGACCTCCAGGCCGGCCTCGCTCAGGCGGCGGATCGTCTCGAAGCGGCGGGGGATGCTGGCCGCCCCCGGCTCGAGGGCCCGCGCCAGGTGCGGGTCGTGGAAGGGGATGCTCAGGGCGATCCAGAGGTGGCTCTCCCGGGCGAGGGCGGTGAGCAGATCGAGGTCGCGCTCGACGAGGGCGCCCTTGGTGATGATGCCCACCGGGTTCCGATACTCGAGGCAGACCTCGAGGCAGCGGCGGGTCAGCTCGTAGCTGGCCTCGAGGGGCTGGTAGGGATCGGTGTTGCCCGAGAAGGCCACCCGCTCGCCCTGCCAGCTGCGCCGCTCGAAGCGGCGGCGCAGCAGCTCCGGGGCGTTCACCTTCACCACGATCTGGCTGTCGAAGTCGGTCCCCGCGCCGAGGTCGAGGTAGCCGTGGGTCGGGCGGGCGTAGCAATAGGCGCAGGCGTGGGTGCAGCCCCGGTAGGGGTTGAGGCTGAACCGGAAGGGGACGTCCTCGCTCTCGTTCTGCGAGAGGATGCTGCGCGCCCGCTCCTCGTGGACCCGCAGCGGCGCCGGGGGCGGCTCACCGAGGTACTCGACGACCGTGCTCCGCCAGGGGTTCGGCGGGTTGGAGAGGGGACGCGGCATGGCGTCCCCCACGGTGCGGCACTACTGAACGGGTGTCAAGTGCCGCTCTGACCGAGGGTGAGGATGAAGACCGCGAGGGCCTGCACCTCCTCGTCGGTCAGCTTCTCCTGGGGGGGCATGGTGGTGGAGCCGTCGGCGGTCCTCGGACCGCAGCCGTGGGTGATGGACTCGACCAGCTCGTCGTAGGGCCGCGAGCGCTGCCAGGACTGGGTGGTGAAGTCGGGCACCGCGTGCTCCGCCCCGTAGGTGGTCTGCGCCTTGCCGTCCTCACCGTGGCAGAACTTGCAGCGCCCCCAGAGCTCCTTGCCCATCGCGACGGCCTGGGCCTGGCGGACCTCCACCTCGGCGTTGGGATCCGCCTTCCCCGTGGGGGTGCTGGTCGCCGCGCAGCTGGTGGTGAAGAGGAGCGCGATGCCGAAGAGGAGGGTCCTCATGGTCGCTATGCCTCCGAGTCGATCTCGTAGATCCGTGCTGTGCCGGCTGGCCCCCACCGCGTGCTCGACGCCGGTACCCTAGGCACTCGACCCGGAAGCGGCAGGGCCGCGCCCACCCGGCGCTTCGGCTATGCTCCTCGCCTTGAGCGAGAAGGGGCCAGGGCAGGGCGGGGAGCTGGGGGTGACGGCCCTCTACACGGCCGGGGTCTGGGAGTGGGCCGGCTTCCCCGGCGCCGGGCGCCTGGCCGGGGAGGACACCCGGGCGGTCTTCCGCTGGGTGAACCGCTTCCTCGCCCTCTCCCGCCTCTTCCGGCCGGGGCTGCCCTCCCTGCGCCACTCCCTGGCCCGGCGCCACGCGATCATCGATCACCTCGCCGCCCGGGAGCCCGGCACCCTCCTCCTGGAGATCGGGGTGGGGCTCTCGCCGCGAACCCTGGCGGCGGCGGCGGAGGGGAGGCGCTGCGTCGAGGTGGACCTGCCCGAGGTTATGCGCCTGCGGCAGGAGCGCCTCGCTCTCGGCGAGGGCGGCCCGCTCCCCCGGGCGGTGGGGGGTGACCTGCGCGACGAGGCCGCGATCGGGGCGCTGCTCACCGAGCCGGCGACGGTGGTGGTCGAGGGCGTCTTCCCCTACTTCGACACGCAGGAGCGCGAGGCGATCTGGCGGGGCCTCGCCCGGGCGCTCGCGGCGCGGGGCGGTCGTCTGATCTTCGACCTCACCCCGGCCGGGGAGCAGCCCCGGCCCGGTCTGCTCGGGCGGCTCCTGGGCTTCCTGATGCGCCGCTTCACCCGCGGCCGCGACTTCGTGCCCGGCCACCCCGATCGGGAGGCGATCGAGGCGGCCCTGCGGGCGGCGGGCTTCGCCTCGGTCGCCTGCTTCGACCAGGACCACCCCCCCGAGGGCTGCGTCCTGCCGGGCGCTAGTTTGCCCACCCAGACCGTCGTCTTCGAGGCGGGGACCGAGGTGCGCTGATCAGCTCTTCCGCTTGCGGGCGGCGTTCAGGATCGGGGTGCGCAGGTGGCCGCCGCGCACCAGGACGCGCAGCTCCCCGAAGTTCACCAGGGGGATCATCTTGATGGCCACCGGCACGGGCGTCTTGGGGTTGCGCAGGAGCGCCATGGCTATCTCCGGGCGGCTGATCCACTCCCGGCGCTCGCTGATGGTCTTCAGGCTGGGCGCCGTGGCCCTCGACATCGAGGCGATGAACTTCACCTCCGCGAGGGTGATGCCCGGGTTCATCAGGACGAAGCGCTGCAGGGCGCCGTCGCCCTCCCGGATGGCCGCCTCCCGCTCGCCCCGGTCGCCGGCGCGGGCCTTGCGGATCTGCTCGGCCCGGGTGGGGCCCCTCGCCCGTCCGCTTTCCGCCCCCTCGTCCTCCGCCTCGAGCGCCTCCTCTTCCGCGTCACCCTCCTCCTGCAGCGCGTGCACCGCCGGGCTGCCCCCCGCGCCGGTGCGCGCCCGGGCCGCCTCCAGCAGCGCCGCGAGCTCCTCGCTGGCCTCGAAGCCCACCGCCACCCCGGCCCCCGGCAGCACCTGCATCACCGTCCCCTCGAGGACGGCCTCGTCCGGGCCGAGGCGGAAGGTGAGGCGGGCGTCGGCGTAGAGCTCCGCGCCGGGGGGAGGGTCCACCCGCACCAGGAAGCCCCCCTTCGAGAGCTGGGCCTCGTGGTCCGCCAGCAGTTCGTCCGGATCGCTGTAGGTGACGAGGAATCTCATGACCCGCTCCCGACGCTACCATCCCTCTCCCCGAGCAGGGGTGGCGGCGGGGGCATCACGAAGCCGGGGTAGTGGGACCAGGCCCGGGGGTTGAGGCGGGCGAAGATCCGGTCGCGGCGCGGATCGTCGAAGGCCTCGGCCCTCCGGTGCATCATCCCCAGCCGGGCGAAGTGAAAGGCGAAGCGCAGCGCCTCGGGGATCTGCCCCAGGATCGAGAGCAGCACCCGCAGCCCGCCGGGCTCGCGGGTGCCCCCGGGGAGGCTCGCGGCCTCGTAGCCGTAGGCGCGCATGCTCTTCTGGCAGAGCCCCTCGATCCGCCGGATCCGCAGGGGCGTGAGCCCCTCCCACTGTGCCGTGGGCGCCCCCCGCGGCCGCCCGGAGGAGGAGAGCCAGGGGAGGGGAGGGGTCGAGGGGAAGCGGGAGGGGTGCTCGGCGTGGGCCAGCACCGCCGGGTCGAAGTCCTCGCCGACGAAGGCGAGGACCTCGCGCATCCTGGCCTCGGGGTCGGCGAGGAGATCCTCGAGGCGGAGGCGCAGGATCTTCTCGAGGAAGGGCTCGGTGGCCCGCCAGTCGTTCTCGTAGAGGAGGGCGTTCGCCACGTCGGAGGCGCTGGCCCAGGGCATCCGCGAGAGGGAGAGGAGGGTGCCCCGCGGATCCCGCACGATGTGGATCACCCGCGCGCCGGGGAAGTCCGCCAGCAGCCGCCCGAGGTGGGCCGCGTGGCTCGGGGTCTTGTCGCCGAAGCGCGCCTTCCCCTCTCGCTCGGCCGCGAGCTGCATCGCCTCCCGGAAGATGCGGTGGCCCTCCTCTCGCCCCGCGAGGGCGCCGAGGCGCTCGCGCAGGGGGGCGGCGGGCAGCTCGAGCCAGCGGAAGGAGAAGGAGCGCAGGAAGTAGTCGAGGAGCTCGGCGGCGCTCGCGCCCCGGTCGAAGAGCTGGTCCCAGACGTAGAAGGAGAGCTCGTGGGTGAGGTGGATCCGCGGGTGTGCGGAGAGCATCCGCCGCAGGAGGGTCGTCCCCGAGCGGCCGGTGCCGACCACGAAGATGGGCGCGTCCGCCCGCTCGCCTCCCACCGCCATTGTGGGGATACTGTCGCGCATGTCGGATCGATTCCACCCCCTCTCGACCGCACAGCTCGTGGACTGGATCTTCGACGAGCTCGAGCAGAAGGACGCCATCTTCGGCATCCCCCGCTCGCTCTTCTTCCGGCCCGACCCTGCCGACCCCTTCCGCCGCGAGGCCTACGGCGTGACCCTCGACACCCCCTTCGGGGTGGCGGCCGGTCCCCACTCGCAGATGGCGCAGAACATCGTCGTGGCCTGGCTCTGCGGCGCGCGCTTCATCGAGCTGAAGACCGTGCAGACCCTCGACGAGCTCGAGATCGTCAAGCCCTGCATCGACATGGAGGACGAGGGCTACAACGTCGAGTGGTCCCAGGAGCTGAAGGTCCACGAGAGCTACGAGGAGTACCTGCGCGCCTGGGTGCTCATCCACGCCCTCCACCGCCGCCTGGGCTTCCCGGGTGAGGCGCCGGGCCTGGTCTTCAACGTCAGCGTCGGCTACGACTACGCGGGCCTGCAGAACGAGAACATGCAGTGGTACCTGCGCAAGGTGCGCGACGCCGGCGAGGATCTCGAGCGCGTGCGCGCCGAGGTGCGCCGCCGCTTCCCCGAGGTCGACGGCCTCGCCATCCCCGCGGCCCTCTCCGACTCCATCACCCTCTCGACCATGCACGGCTGCCCGCCGGACGAGATCGGGAAGATCAGCGCCTACCTGATGCGGGAGTGGGAGTACCACACCAGCGTGAAGCTCAACCCGACCCTCCTCGGGCCCGAGCGGCTGCGGGGGCTGCTGAACGAGCAGCTGGGCTTCCGGGACGTGCACATCCCCGACGAGGCCTTCGGCCACGACCTGAAGCGGGAGGACGCCCTGCCGCTCCTGCGGGGTCTACACGAGGTGGCCGACGAGAAGGGCCTGCGCTTCGGGGTGAAGCTCTCGAACACCCTGGAGGTCGAGAACCACCGCACGGTCTTCGATGCCCGGGAGAAGATGATGTACCTCTCCGGGCGGCCGCTGCAGGTGATCACGGTCGCCCTGGCCTGCCGCCTCCAGGAGGCCTTCGACGGCGGCCTCTACGCCTCCTACGCCGGCGGCGCCGACGCCTTCAACGTGGCGGATCTCCTGCGCTGCGGGATGCAGACCGTCACCAGCTGCTCGGATCTCCTGAAGTCCGGGGGCTACCTGCGCCTGCTCCAGTACATCGAGGAGACCCGCGCGGCGATGGAGGCCATCGGGGCGACGAGCCTCGACGACCTCGTGCGCCGCTCGGCCGCCGCCGAGCGCTGGTCCGAGGCCGGGCCGACCGCGCCGGCCGCGGGTGAGCTCGAGGCGCTGCAGCTGAAGAACCTCGGCCGCCACGCCCTCGCGGCCCTGACCGATCCCGCCGCCCGGGCCGGCGGTCACCTGCGCTCCCGCAGCAAGAGCGCCCGGAAGCTCGAGCTCTTCGACTGCATCGAGGCGCCCTGCATGGACAGCTGCGCCATCGATCAGCAGGTCCCCGCCTACCTGCGGGCGGTCGCCGAGGGGCGCGACGCCGACGCGGTGGAGATCACCCTGGCCGACAACGCCATGGCCACCTCGCTGGGCCGGGCCTGCGATCACAAGTGCGAGCTCACCTGCATCCGCACTCACCTCGACGAGCCGGTGGCCATCCGCCAGATCAAGCGCTTCATCATGGAGCACGAGGGCGCGCCCGCCCGCGCGCTGCCCAGCCGCGACGTGCGCGTCGCCATCATCGGCGCCGGCCCCTGCGGGCTCTCGGCGGCGACCTTCCTCGGGCAGGCCGGCTACCGGGTGACCCTCTTCGAGGCCCACGACTACGCCGGCGGCATGGTCAGCGGCACCATCCCCACCTACCGCACGCCCGACGACGCCATCCGCGCCGACCTCGAGCGGGTGGCCGCCCTGGGGGTCGAGATCCGCTACGGGCAGGTGGCCGGCCGGGACTTCGTCCTCGATCAGCTGCTGGGGGTGAACTTCGACTACGTGATCTACGGCGCCGGCGCGCAGCAGGGCGCGCGCCTGGGCATCCCCGGCGAGGAGGCCGAGGGCGTGATCGAGGGCCTGGCCTTCCTGCGCGACACCCGCCACGGCACGCCCGCGCAGCTCGGCGAGCAGGTGATCGTCATCGGCGGCGGCGACGTCGCCATGGACTGCGCCCGCACCGCCCTGCGCCTCGCCAGCGGCGAGGTGCACGTCGTCTACCGCCGCACCCGGGATCAGATGCCGGGCCAGAAGGAGGAGGTCGACGACTTCCTGGACGAGGGCGGCTTCCTCGACGAGCTCCTCTCGCCCATCGAGATCGAGCTCGAGAAGGGGCGGATGATCGCCCTGAAGGCCGAGAAGATGGTGCTCGGCGAGCGCGGCGCCGACGGCCGCCGCCGGCCGGTGGGCACGGGAGAGACCGTGCGCCTGATGGCCGACTCGCTGATCCTCGCCATCGGCCAGGAGCCCGACCTCTCCTTCTTCGGCGACGCCGTGATCCAGCGGACCCGCTCGGGCTACCTCGTGGTCGAGCCCGACACCTGCCGCACCAACCTCGAGCGGGTCTACGCCGGCGGCGACGTCGTCAACGACGGGCCCGAGTCGATCGTGGCTGCCCTCGAGGACGGCCGCCGCGCCGCCTGGGACATCCGCCGCCGGGAGGAGCCCGGCTTCGTGCCGCCGCCCGCCTACGCCTCCCCGGAGCGGGAGCGCGCCGCCCTGATCGGCCGGCGAGCCCGGCGCGAGCCGAGGGTGAAGGTGCCCCACCTCCACCCCGAGCAGCGCAAGGGCTTCGCCGAGGTCGTGAGAGGCTACGACGAGGCCGCCGCCCGCGCCGAGGCCGTGCGCTGCCTGGACTGCGACACCTTCTGCAGCCTCTGCGTGAGCGTCTGCCCGAACCTGGCGTTCCTCACCTACGAGGCCGCGCCCCTCTCGGTCGAGCTGCCCGTCTACCGGGCCGCGGGGGCCGCCGCCGAGGAGGTGGGCCGGGAGGCCTTCGCCCTGGCGCAGGGACCGCAGGTCGCGGTGCTCACCGACTTCTGCAACGAGTGCGGCAACTGCGAGACCTTCTGCCCCACCTCGGGGGCGCCCTATCGGGTGAAGCCGCGCCTCTACCTCGACGCCGTGGACTTCGCCGCCCAGGCGGACAACGCCTTCATGCTGGGCCGTGATCCGAAGGGCGCGCCGATGATCCTCGGCCGCTTCGGCGGGGAGGAGCACCGCCTCGTCCTCGGGCCGGTGCTCGGCTACCGGGCCCCCGGGCTGGAGGTGAAGCTCGATCGCGACCTCTCGGTGCTGCAGGTGGAGGTGGGGGAGGGCGCCGCTCCCGGCGAGCGCCTCTCCCTGTGGCCGGCGGCGGTGCTCTTCGCCCTGGGCGACGCCCTGGGGTCCTCCGCGCGCTACCTGCCCCGCAAGGTCTGATCGTCAGTCGAGCTGGGCCTCGACCTTCGCGACGACCTCGTCCACCGAGCGCTCCTGGGTGGGGATGGTCAGCTGCGCCCGCGCGTAGAGGGGCGTGCGCTGATCGAGGAGGGTGCGCAGCTCGGCCATGGCGTGGGGGTTGTCGGCCATCGGCCGCTCGTCGCCCTGATCCACGACCCGGTGCCAGTGATCCTCCGGTCGCGCCTGCAGCCAGACCGTCGTGGTCTCGCGCAGGAGCAGGGCGTAGGCCTCGGGGGCGGTGACGATCCCGCCGCCGGTGGCGATCACGGCGCTGCCGCCCTCCCGCAGGAAGCGATCGAGGGCGTCGTACTCGAGGCGCCGGTAGTAGTCCTCGCCGTGGAACTCGAAGATCTCCGCCAGGGAGAGGCCCGCCTCGGCCTCGACCAGCGCGTCGAGCTCCCGGAAGGGGACGCCCATCCGGTCGGCCAGCGCCTGCCCCACGCTGCTCTTGCCCGCGCCGCGCAGCCCGAGGAGGGAGACGATCTGCCGGCCCCCGGCCTCGCCCGGCTCGGGGATCAGCTCCCGCACGCTCACCCGCAGGGCCCGCGCGACGTCGGCCAGGCGCCCGACCGAGATGTTCCCCTTCCCGCCCTCGAGGCTGGAGAGGTAGCGCTCGCTGACCCCGCTGGCGCCCGCGAGCTCCTTCAGGGTCACCCCCTGGCGGCGGCGCAGCTGGCGGACCCGGGCGCCCAGGCCCTTCAGAAACGAGGCCTTCTCATCGATCGGCGACATGGCGGAACTATAGTTCTGACCTACCCGTTCGGCCAGCACTATCGTGCTTGCGTGGGTGGGGGCCCGGACTAGATCTCCGGGCCATGAGCGAGCTCACGGTCCCCGACGTCGTCTTCGAGACCCACCCCGACGCCTACGCCCACTGGAGGCTCTCCATCGAGGGCAACGTCGCCACCCTGGCGATGGCCGTCCAGGAGGACCGCCCGATCCGCGAGGGCTACGCGCTCAAGCTCAACTCCTACGACCTCGGGGTCGACATCGAGCTGGCCGACGCCCTCGAGCGGCTGCGCTTCGAGCACCCCGAGGTGAAGGTCGTGGTGATCACCAGCGTGCTCGAGCGGATGTTCTGCGCCGGCGCCAACATCCGGATGCTCGGGGCGAGCACCCACGGCTGGAAGGTGAACTTCTGCAAGTTCACCAACGAGACCCGCCTCTACCTCGAGGACGCCTCCGAGCACTCGGGCCTCAAGTCCCTCGCGGCGCTCAACGGGATCGCCGCCGGCGGCGGCTACGAGCTGGCCCTGGCCTGCGACGAGATCGCCCTGGTCGACGACGGCTCCAGCGTGGTCTCGCTCCCCGAGGTGCCGCTGCTGGGCGTGCTGCCGGGCACCGGCGGCCTCACCCGGGTCACCGACAAGCGCAAGGTCCGCCGGGATCTCGCCGACGTCTTCTGCTCCAACGCCGACGGCGTGAAGGGCCAGCGGGCCGTGGACTGGGGCCTGGTCGATCACACCTTCCCCCGCTCGAGGTGGGACGAGTCGATCGCGGCCGAGGCCGAGCGCCTCGCGGCGACCTCCGACCGACCCGGCGAGGGCGAGGGCATCGCGCTGACGCCGCTGAAGCCCGCGGTCGAGGCCGGCTCGTTGAAGTACCGCTTCGTCGAGCTGCAGCTCGATCACGACGCGCGGGTGGCCACCCTGCGCCTCTCGGGCCCCGACGCGGCCCCGCCGGCGGACGGCGAGGCGCTGCGCGCGCTGGGCTCCGAGAGCTGGGTGCTGCGCTTCTGGCGCGAGCTGGACGACGCCCTCCTGCGCCTGCGTACCAACACCCCCGAGGTGGGGACCCTGGTGATCCACACCCGCGGTGACGCCGAGGCGGTGCTCCTCTGGGACGCCTTCCTGGCGGCCGAGGCGCCGAAGCACTGGGCGGCCCGCGAGGTGCTGCAGAAGGTGAAGCGGGTGCTCAAGCGCCTCGACGTCACCTCCCGCTCGATCCTCACCCTGGTCGAGCCGGAGAGCTGCTACGCCGGCTCCTTCGCCGAGCTCGTCCTCGCCGCCGACCGCAGCTACATGCTCGACGATCCCGAGGCGCCCACCTCCTTGCGCCTCGGCGTCCTCAACGGCGGCGCCCTGCCCATGGGCAACGGCCTGACCCGCCTCGCCTCGCGCTTCCTGGCGACCCCCGAGGCGCCCGCGCGCCTGCTGGAGGTGGGCACCTTCGACGCCGGGGCGGCCCTCGAGGCGGGCCTCTGCACCTTCGCCCCGGACGAGATCGACTGGGAGGACGAGGTGCGCCTGGCCATCGAGGAGCGGGCCTCCATGTCGCCCGACGCCCTGACCGGGATGGAGGCGAACCTGCGCTTCGCAGGCGCCGAGACCATGGAGACCAAGATCTTCGGGCGGCTCACCGCCTGGCAGAACTGGATCTTCCAGCGGCCGAACGCCGTGGGAGAGAAGGGCGCCCTGACCCTCTACGGGGCCGGCGAGCGCCCGTCCTTCGACTTCAAGCGGGTCTGAACGAACGAAAAGGGGAGAACGAAGATGAGCAAGGTCGATCTCGAGGCGAAGATTCCGAACAACGTGGACCTGGGCGGTGACCGCCGCCTGCAGCGGGCGCTGGAGAAGTGGCAGCCGCGCTTCCTGGACTGGTGGAGCGACATGGGCCCGGAGGGCTTCCAGGCCCACGACGTCTACCTGCGCACCGCCATCGACGTCGGCGCGGAGGGGTGGGCCCACTTCGACCACGTGAAGATGCCCGACTACCGCTGGGGCATCTTCCTCTCCGACCCCGAGAAGGACCGCACCATCCCGGTGGGCGACGACTTCGGCAAGCCGGTCTGGCAGGAGGTGCCGGGCGAGCACCGCAACGCCCTGCGGCGCCTGATCGTCACCCAGGGAGACACCGAGCCGGCCAGCGTCGAGCAGCAGCGCCTCCTCGGCCAGCGCTGCCCCTCCCTCTACGACCTGCGCAACCTCTTCCAGGTGAACGTCGAGGAGGGTCGCCACCTCTGGGCGATGGTCTACCTCCTCCACACCTACTTCGGCCGCGACGGCCGGGAGGAGGCCGAGGCGCTCCTCGACCGCCGCAGCGGCGACGCCGATCGGCCGCGGATCCTCGGCGCCTTCAACGAGCCCATCACCGACTGGCTCGACTTCTTCATGTTCACGATGTTCACCGACCGGGACGGCAAGTATCAGCTGCTCTGCCTGGCCGAGAGCGCCTTCGACCCGCTCTCCCGCACCTGCCGCTTCATGCTCACCGAGGAGGCCCACCACATGTTCGTGGGTGACACCGGCATCGGCCGGGTCGTCCGGCGGGCCATCGAGATCATGAAGGAGCACAAGACCGAGGACGTACGGGCCCACGGCGGCATCGACCTGCCGACGATCCAGAAGCACCTCAACTTCTGGTTCACCCGCTCGGTCGACCTCTTCGGGGGCGAGGTCAGCACCAACGCCGCCAACTACTTCGCGGCGGGGCTCAAGGGCCGCGCCCACGAGAAGAACTACGACGACCACGTGGCCCTCGCGGGCTTCCGCGCGATGGACGTGCTCCAGGGCGGCGAGCTGGTCTCCGAGGAGACCGCCCTGCGCCTCTGCATGAACGAGTACGTCCGCGACGGCTACATCGAGGACTGCCAGAAGGGCGTCGATCGCTGGAACAAGATCCTGGAGAAGGAGGGCATGGACTTCCGCTTCGCCCTCCCGGACCGCCGCTTCAACCGCGAGATCGGCGTCTACGCCGGCTTCCACTTCACCCCCGAGGGCGAGCGGATCGACGCGGAGACCTGGGCGGCGCGGCGCAGCGAGTGGCTGCCCACCGCCGAGGACAAGGCCTACATCTCCGGCCTGCAGGAGAAGGCCGTCCTCGAGCCGGGCAAGATGGCCGCCTGGATCGCGCCGCCCTCCAAGGGCATCAACGGCCAGGCCGAGGACTTCGAGTACGTCCGGGCCTGAGGCCCACGATCCGCTAGCGCCCGCCGACCGGCGGTCCATATTTCCAGACCATGACCCCCGACGAGATCCGCGAGTCCATCGAGCAGGCCCTCTCCGGCGCGCAGGTAGAGGTCCGTGACCTCACCGGCACCGGCGACCACTACCACGCGGTGGTGGGCTACGCCGGCTTCGCCGAGAAGGGGCTGATCCAGCAGCACCAGATGGTCTACGGCGCCCTCGGCGGCAAGGTCGGGGGAGAGATCCACGCCCTGATGCTCAAGACCTGCCTGCCCGAGGAGTTCGAGGCGGCGGTCGCGGCCGAGGCCGAGTAATCCAAGGAGAGAGAAGATGTCCGACATCAAGACCCGTATCCAGGAGACCATCGCGAGCGGACCCGTCGTGATCTTCATGAAGGGCTCCCCGATGCTGCCCCAGTGCGGCTTCTCGGCCACCGCGGTCGAGGTCCTCAAGCGCGCCGGCGCCCCCAACCCGGTGGCCGTCGACGTCCTGCAGGACCCCGAGGTGCGCCAGGGCATCAAGGACTTCAGCGGCTGGCCCACCATCCCCCAGGTCTACGTGGGGGGTGAGTTCCTCGGCGGCTCGGACATCGTCCGCGAGCTCTACGAGAAGGGCGAGCTGCAGGAGAAGATCGCCGCGGCCAACTCGCCGGCGGCCTGATCGCCCCGACGACGCTGGCCCCCGAGCTGTGGTAGCGAGGGGGCCATGAGCGAGCACTTCGACTGGCGGGGCCGCACGGCCCTGGTGACCGGGGCCTCGGCGGGCATCGGCGCGGCGGTCGTCCGCCGGCTGGTGGCCGAGGGCCTGAACGTGGTGGCCGTCGCCCGGCGCGAGGAGCGCCTGGTCGCGCTCCGCGAGGAGCTGGGCGAGGCCCTGCTCCCGGTGCGGGCCGATCTGCGGGTCGAGGCCGAGATCCTCGGCGCCTTCGAGCGGGCCCGGGAGGTCTTCGGCGGCGTCGATCTGCTCGTGAACAACGCGGGGCTGGGGCACCACGCCCCGCTCTCCTCCGGCGAGACCGAGGCCTGGCGCGACATGCTCGAGCTGAACGTGCTGGCCCTCTGCGTCTGCACCCGCGAGTGCATCGCGGACCTGCGCCGCCGGGGGCTCGACGACGGCTTCATCGTCCATGTCTCCTCCATGTCCGGCCACCGGGTCGCCCAGGGCTCCGGGGTCTACTCGGCGACCAAGCACGCCGTCTTCGCCCTGACCGAGGGGCTGCGCCAGGAGCTGCGCGAGGCCGGCAGCAAGATCCGCGTCGGCGCCGTCAGCCCCGGCTTCGTCGAGACCGAGTTCGCCGCCCTCTACCACCGCTCGGAAGAGGCCGCCCGCAAGACCTACGACCGCTACCCCTGCCTCACCCCCGACGACGTCGCCGAGGCCATCTGGTGGCAGGTCACGCGGCCCGCGCACTGGAGCGTCCACGACATCCTGATGCGCCCCACCGAGCAGGTGTCGTGAGATCCGGGGGGCGCTCCGCTCCCCCCGGACCCCCCAACTCAACCTCGGTCCCTCCCGGGACCGCTGCGCTCCGCCGGCTGTGCGCCGCCTGCGCGCGCTGCTTCCATGTGCCTATGATATCGGTCAGGTAGGAGGGAATTCCATGAAGACGCTCTCGATGATCGGCCTGTTCGCCGTTGCGCTGCTCTGTGTCTCCTGTGGCGGCAGCCCGGAGATCACCGTCGGGTCGGGCACGACGCCGACCTACACCTGGGACTCGGGTCCCGTGCGCCAGCTCACCGTGATCCGGGGCACCCTGGAGAGCGGCACCACCATCTGGGCCATCGGCGCCAGCGGCGACGAGATCGCCTCGCCGGTGACCCACGGCACGGTGCCCTCCGGCGCCACCGAGCTGACCCAGGCCTACACTGGCAGCCCGGAGCCGGTGCTCACGGCCGGGGCGGACTACCAGGTCTGGTTGGAGCGCGGCGAGGGCGAGCGGGTCTTCGTCGACTTCACGGCCGAGTAGCCGGGCGCGTGCTAGGGTCGGGGGGACCGCTTGCTCCCAACCCGTACCCAGGATCAGCACCATGACTCGCACCGTGCGCTGTCTCGCGCTCGCCCTCGCTCTGCCTCTCCTCTTCGCCTGCGGTGAGGGTGGCGGCGGGGGAGGGGGCGGCAACGACGCCTCCTTCACCCTCGAGGGGACCTTCGCCACCTCGCCCCGCCCCTCGGACAACAAGGGGATGATCCACTTCGGGCTCTTCGCCCGGGGCGACCTGACGGCCAGCTATCCCAGCGTCGTCAACGACGGCTACCTCGACGCCTACAGCCGGGCCGGCTCCCACGAGGTGATGGTGGCGGGCACCGCCGGCGACCGCTCCGATCCCGGCGTCTTCAACATCTTCTTTCCCGCCGAGCTGGTGACCTCCGAGCCCTTCATCCCCCTGCTCTGGGCGGACAGCAACGAGCTCGGAACCCTCGAGGTCTACGAGGGCCACGGGCAGGGCGACTGGAACAGCCTGGTGGCCATCGACGGCCGCGCCATCGTCGAGCTGCGCATCGACGGCGACCGGCTCTTCTACAGCACCATCGACGACGCCCAGGGCCTGATCGAGCTCGAGCTCGACGCCGACGACGCCCGCCGCCTCACCGCCGTCCACGACTGGCGCGACGCCTGGTAGTCCGCGGCCCGCCGTTACCTGCCCGTGACAGCCTGCAGGCTGGCCGCTCGCTAGCCTCGACTCGAGAAGCCTTCACCCTCTCTCGATCGAGGTGCTCGCGATGCTACGACCTGCCGCCTTCCTCTCCCTGGCCGCCGCCGCCGGCCTGATGGCCTTCATGTCCCGGGGACCCGTCCCCGTGGAGCCCCTCGCTCCCTCGCCGTCGGGCGCGGCCCGCGAGGCGCCCCTCCCGGAGCCGGCGCTGGCCGGCCTCGCCGGCCCCTTCGTCCACGAGAACCTCGCGCTCTACCTGGTGCGCGCCGGACCCGATCACCCTGCGGACCCCGTCGACTACCTCACCCTGAGCGAGGGCCTCGAGGCCGGGCAGGTCGCGGTGGAGGAGACCGGGGACGTCAACGAGCTGAAGGTGAAGAACCGCGCCGGGCGTCCCCTCTTCATCCAGGCCGGGGAGGTCATCCGCGGCGGCCGCCAGGACCGCACCGTCGGGGTGGACCTCATCGTGCCGCCGAGCCCCGAGGGGATCGCCCTGCCCAGCTTCTGCGTCGAGCAGGGGCGCTGGTCGCAGCGAGGCGGGGAGCGCTCCGACTCCTTCGCCACCAGCACCAAGATGGTCGCCTCCAAGGGCCTGCGGGGCGCGGTGAACCATTCCAAGACCCAGGGCGCGGTCTGGCAGAACGTGGAGGCCACCAAGCAGAAGCTCTCCGAGAACCTGGCCGTGCAGGTCGACGACGCCCGCTCGGCGAGCAGCTACGAGCTCGCCCTCGATCACGAGGCCATCAAGGAGGTGCAGGGCGCCTACCGGGAGGAGCTCTCCGGCCTCCCCGCGAAGGTCGAGGACGCCGTCGGCCTGGTCTGGGCGGTGAACGGTGAGCTGGTGGGGGCCGAGGTCTACGGCAGCCGCAAGCTCTTCCTGAAGCTCTGGCCCAAGCTCCTCGACGTGGCCGTCATCGAGGCGGTGGCCGAGCGGGACGCGAAGGCGAAGGCGCCGGCGCCTACCCCGGCGCAGGTGGCGCGCTTCCTGGTGGTGCCCGGCGGTGAGGCCGAGCAGCAGACGCCGACCTCCCGCACGCGGGTCGACTACCGGCGCACGCCGGAGCACGGCTACTACGAGACCACCGACACCGAGGTGAAGGCCTGGGTGCACCGCAGCCACACCGATCTGGACGCGGTCGCCACGCGGGCACCGCAGCCGGCGAGGCAGCTGCAGAACCTGCTGGGCGGCTCCTCCTCCGGCGCGCTGAGTAACGTCTTCGACCCGGGGCAGGGCCTGCAGGTGAACAACGCCCTCGGACTCGGCGGGCTGGGCAGGGGGAACGCGCCCTAGGCGCCGGCGGGGTACTTCCCGGCGTAGAGGTCGAGGCAGCGGCGGACCTCGTCGACGGCCTCGACCGGGCCGCGGAAGTCGTCGACGACGACCTCCTTGTTCTCCAGGATCTTGTAGTCCTGGAAGAAGCGCTTGATCTCCTTGAGGGTGTGCCCCGGGAGCTGATCGCAGTGGCCGTAGTGGTTCACCGCCGGATCGTCCACGGCCACGGCGATGATCTTGGTGTCGAGGCCCTGGTCGTCGCGCATCTCCATCATGCCGATGGCCTTGGCGTCGATGATCGAGAGGGGCTGGATGGGCTCCTGCATCAGCACCAGCACGTCCAGGGGGTCGCCGTCCTCGCACCAGGAGCGGGGGATGAAGCCGTAGTTCGCCGGGTAGAAGACGGCGCTGTAGAGGACCCGATCGACCCGGAGGAAGCCGGTCTCCTTGTCGAGCTCGTACTTCACCCGGGAGCCCCGGGGGACCTCGACGACCACGGGAAAGCGCTCGGGGACGCGGGACTTCTCGACCACGATGTCGTGCCAGGCGTGCATCGGCTCCTCCTCTTCGGCGGGGGCGAGAGCAGAGAATACGCCAGCCATTGTCAGGCCGGGAGGGGAGTGAGTAGTTCCTGGGTCATGGTTCAGCGCGCGCCGGGGCTCCTGACTCTCCTCCCTCTCCTCCTGCTCTCCGCCTGCGGGGAGCCCAGCCTCCTGGAGTGCTTGCCGCCCTCGATGGAGGCCGTGGTGGGCAGCTCCGTCGAGGTGCGGGTCGACTGCTTCCTCGAGCCGCCCGACGAGAAGGTTCGCCTGCGTCTGGAGACCCTGGAGGTGAGCTCGCCCTTCGAGGCTCGCATCGACGGCGGGGGGCAGGTCCGGGTGATCTTCACGCCCGAGGCCGCGGGGCCCGCGAGCGGCGTCCTCACCGTCCGCCACCGCCTCGACGGAGAGGCTCAGCCTCCCCTGGAGGTCGCGCTCTCCGCGGTGGGCCTTTCGCCCCTCGACTGGGAGGCCGGGCCCGAGCCGCTCCCGTGTCCGGTGGACACCGCCGCGCCCCTCCTGGAGCAGGCCCTCGCCCTGGCCGGCCTCGACCTCTCCACCTTCGGCTTCGACGAGCTCGATCTCGCCTCCTCCGGCTACTGGTCCGGGGGCTGGCTGGACGATCCCTTCCTCCTCTCCTGGTTCCTCGCCCTGCGGGAGGCGCCGGCCCGGGCGGGCTGCTTCGCCGGCGAGCTGGTCCGGCCCCTGGATCACCACCTCGCCGGGCGCCACCCGGTCTCGGCGGCGATCCGGCAGGCCGCGGGGCTCCTCGATCGGCCGGTGCCCGCCGGGCTGCCGGTGGACGGCCGGGTGGCCGGCGGCGATCCGATCGAGGCCCTGGAGGCGATCTGCGCCCTGGCCGGGGAGCCGTGCTGGTTCCCGGGGGAGGGCGAGCTGCCCCCCGACCTCGGCGAGGCCCTGGCGCCCATCCTCTGGGCGATGGCCGACGGCATCGCCGCCCGCCTCTCCCTCGACGAGACCAGCGCCCGGGGCCCGCAGTGGTGGTTCGAGAACGGCGGGCACATCAACCTCATCGGCTTCGTCGGCGAGAGCCCGGATTCCACCGACGCCGACGATCGCGCCTACCTCCTGGGCGAGACGGGGAGGGCCGAGCTCTACCTGGCCGCGGCGCGGATCGCGCACGCCGTCGAGAGCGCCGACTGGACCCCCTTCCGCGACCGCCCGGGGGTGGCCTACCAGCTGCGCACCCCCTTCGGCTGGGTGCGGATCAGCGGCGGCGAGGCGGACGTGCACCCGCCGCAGGACGAGCCGACCCTCCTCCAGCTCGATCTCGGCGGTGACGACGAGTACCTGGGAGAGGTGGGCGCCAACCGCTCGGGCGATAACCCGGTGGCCCTCGCCATCGATCTGGGCGGCGCCGACACCTACCACTACGAGGTGCGGGCGACCCCCCACGACCAGCCGCGGCTGCCGCCGGCGGACGAGCACGGCCGCTACCGCGCCGACGATCCCAACATCGGCCCGGTGAGCCGCTCGGAGCTCTCCCGCCAGGGTGCCGGCCGCAACGGCATCGGGATGCTCTTCGACCTCGGCCCCGAGGGCGACACCTATGCCTCCCTGCGTGCCTCCCAGGGCTACGCCCACCAGGGGGTGGGCGTCCTCTACGACGCCGGGGGCAGCGACACCTACGTGGGCGAGGTCGGCGTCCAGGGCTCGGCGCAGTTCGGCATCGGCCTCTCCATCGACGCCGGCGAGGGCGACGATCTGCGCCACGCGTTCGCCTTCGCCCAGGGCTACGGCTACTCGGCGGGCGCCGGCCTCCTCGTCGACGGCGGCGGCAACGACGACTACCGCTGCGACCACGGCGACCCCAACCAGGGCGGGCTGCCCCTCTACTACTCCGCGCAGCTCGGCTCGAACGGCAACTCCTCCTTCTGCCAGGGCGCGGGCTTCGGCCGCCGCGGCGACGCGAACCGCACCTTCTGGTCCGGGGGCCTGGGGGTCCTGCGCGACCTCGGCGGCGACGACACCTACGAGGCCTCGGTCTTCGCGCAGGGCACGGGCTACTGGCAGGGCACCGGGCTGCTGGCCGACGCCGACGGCGCCGACGTCTACGACGCCTACTGGTACGTGCAGGGCGCCGCCGCCCACTACGCCATCGGCATCCTCACCGACGGCGGCACGGGCGACGACCTCTTCGACGCGACCCGCCGCACCCGGAACATGAGCCTCGGCTCGGGCCACGACTACAGCGTGGGCGTGCTCCTCTCCGAGGGCGGGGCCGACGAGTACAACATCGGCACCCTGGCGGTGGGCTCCAGCAACTGCAACGGCGTGGGCCTCTTCGTCGACAACGCCGGTGACGACCGCTACCTGGCCTTCTCCGACTACTCGAGTGGCATGGGCAACGTCAGCTCCGAGTGCCTCGCCGACCGCCCCGACGCCGTGAGCATCGGGGTGATGATCGACGCCGGCGGCAGCGACACCTACGACTACCCGGCGAGCACCTTCCCCACGCCCTCCGAGGGCGGCACCTGGGGTCACGCCCGCAACGACCTGCCCTCCGAGTACGGGGCCGGCCTCGACGCCGAGGGCGAGAGCAGCCTGCACGCCGAGTAGGGCGGCTTCAGCGCAAGCGCGGCAGGCAGCACCTCTTGTACTTCTGGCCCGAGCCGCAGGGGCAGAGGTCGTTGCGCCCGACCTTGCGGCCGCTGGGGACGCCGTCGAGATCGTCGCTGGCGGGGTCGAAGCCGTAGAAGGCCTGCATGACGCCGTAGAGCTCCGGGGTGCGCTTCTGCATCTGCCGGGGCTTCTCGAAGAAGGCCTCGGTGGCCACGGCGAAGAACTCGGCGGCGTTGGTGGCGCCGTAGGGGCGCAGCACCTTGCGCACCTGCGGGTTCTCGGCCCGCAGCCTCTCGAAGTGCTCGTGCATCACCGGCAGGAAGGCGACGTAGTCCTCGCGGGCTCGCAGCTCCGGGATGCCGTCGAAGCTGCCGTCGAGCAGATCGATGGCGTGGGCGAACTCGTGGGTGGCCGTGTCGTGGCCGTCCTTCAGGTTCTTCAGGCCGGAGAGGACCGACGGCCAGGAGAGCACGATGGTCCCGAAGGTGTGCACCTCGCCCAGGATCCCACCCTCTCGCCCGGGGTGACGGTACGCATGGGGGTAGACGACGATCTCCTTCACCCGGTCGAGGTGCTCGAGGCCGAGGTGCAGGGTGAGCCGCACGGCGGCGGCCGAGATCACGACCCGGTGCCGGTCGCCGAGCTCCAGCCCGCTCGCGCCGTAGAAGCGCTCGTGCTTCTCGAGGACGAAGACCTGGAGGTCCGAGAGGAAGCGCTCCCGCAGCTCGCCCTCGAGCAACGAGAAGAAGGGGACGTCGGCCTGCAGGTAGACCAGCCACTCCGCGGGGAGGGGCCGTCCCCGCAGGCGAGCGCGTCTCCAGCGGCGGTAGAGGCCGAACATCAGCCGATCGGCAGGGAGAGCGGCGCGCGCCGGCCGCGCAGGCACATCGCCAGCCAGGGCAGGGAGAGCGCCAGCAGCCAGACGACCAGCGGGGTCGACGGCGGGTAGAGGGCGAGCAGACCCACGAAGAAGATCGCGCCCGGCAGGCGCAAGGTGACCAGCCGGATCGGCACCGGCCCGCCGAGGCGCAGCGCGGCGAGCAGGCCGGCCCCACCGATCACCAGCGCCGCGGCCGCCGCCACGGCGTCGCCGACGGGCACCGAGAGCCAGCGCAGCCCACCCCACCAGAGGGCGAGCAGCGCCAGGTGCAGGGCCGGCAGGACCGCGAGGAGCGCCAGCCAGCCGTGGCGACGTCGGCCCACCTGCTCGAGGGCGGCGGCGACCAGGCCGCCGTAGAGTCCCCAGCCCAGGATGCCGATGACCGGCACCCCGAAGACGCCGGGGACCGTCCAGGACCAGAGGCCGGCGTGGACGGCGGAGGCCTCGACGAAGGCCGCGTCGGTGATCACCACCGCGAGGGTGAGCCCGGCGACGGGCAGGGACCGCTCGCCCAGCCAGACGCGCACCACGTCGCGGGCGGAGATGACCACCACCGGCCAGATCAGCAGGACCGTCAGCGGCACGCTGCCGACCATCACCCACCAGCGCGCGGGGTCGTAGGCGTAGAAGCCGTACCAGGAGATGCAGCTCTGCTCGCCGGCCCAGGCCAGGAAGGAGACGGTCGCGGCCTCGCCCAGAAGGCGCGCCCGGGCGTCGCTCCAGAGCAGGCGCACGGCGAACCAGCCCGCCACGATGAGCAAGCAGACGAGGGCGAGCATCAGAGGTCCACCCCCGGCAGGCCGAGCTCGACCCAGAGGTGATAGGTGGCGAGGAGCCCGGCCCCCAGCCAGGTCAGGCCGATGCAGTGCGCCGAGCTGAGGCCCGCGCGGCGGAAGCGGCGGACCAGGAAGAGCTGCATCAGGGGCGCGGCCACCATGATGAAGATACGCCAGGGCAGCGGCCCGACCGTCCAGCCGATGACGGCGACGACCACCGAGGCCAGCATCAGGCCGTTGGCGATGGTGCCGGCCGTCCGCTCCCCGTGGACGGCCGCGTAGGAGTGGACCCCGGCGGCGCGATCCCCCTCGGCGTCGCGCAGGTCGTAGACCACCTCGTAGGAGAGCTCGAAGAGGAGGAAGAAGGCCACGGTCCAGCCGATGATCGGCCAGGTGATCCCGTCCGCGAGCGCGACCCCCTCGTCGGCGGCGACCACCAGCGGGTAGATGAAGACGGTGATGAGGAAGCCGACGGCCGAGGCGGTGTTCTTCCAGAAGTAGAGGGTCTTGATCCGGCCGACCCACGGCAGGAGCGGCCAGTTGTAGGCCGTCCCGAGGAGGTGGTAGCCGATCCGCCAGGGCGTGATGGCCGGCCAGAGCAGATGGAAGAGCGGGAAGGAGAGCGCCATCGCGCCGAGGCCGACCACGAGGACGCCCCGCTTGTGGCGGGCGACGAAGGCGGTGCCGACGATCCGGTTGGTGGTGTCCTCCTCGAGATCGACCACGCGGTTGAGCAGGTTGACGACGAACCAGTCGAGGGCCACCACCGCCGCCAGCCCCCAGGGCCGGGCGCCGGTGAAGATCCAGCCGAAGGTCAGGGTGCCCAGGGCGGCGATGGCGACGATGTGCAGGCGGCTGATCGAGGCGAGGGTCGAGAGCCAGCCAGCGGTGCGGGTCTGCGTCATGGTGCTCCCGGCGTCATATCCGCTGGGCGCACCATCGCCCAGTCCGTGACGCCGGTTCCGGGCACCCGGACCTCGTCGAGGTTGGCGCGGGCGAGGAGGCGGGCGGCCTCGGCGATGCGGGCGGCAGGCAGGGGAGCGGGGGGAGCCACGGGGTACGAGTGTACCCGAGAGCCCGTGGGTCAGCCGCGGCTCGCGGCTGAAGGTGCGTCAGTCGAGCCGCTCGTAGGTGTGGGTGATGATCTCGCCGCGGCGGCGCAGCTCGACCTGCACCGGGAGGGTCAGCGACTGGTAGACCTCGAGGGCGGCGTCGGGGCTCGTGATCGAGCGGCCGTTCACCTTCAGGATGACGTCACCGGGCCGGAATCCGGCGGAGCCGAGGAGGGTGTCTGGACCAGGAAACACCTTGAAGCCCTCGGCGACGCCGTTCACGAAGGAGGGGACGATCCTCGGGTGGGCGGCGAGGCCCGAGTCGCGGATGAGCGGGCATCCCTCTGTTCCGGGCCAGACGCCCCACCGTCGCGGACCGAGGGGAGTGATCATGTCCCGCACGGGAAGGCAGCCCTCGTATCGATCGCGTTGCTCGGGATAGGCGACGAAGGGATCCTCGGCCACCTTCTTGTGTTCCCTGGCTCTCGCGTATGGCGCCACGGTGACGACCTTCACCCGGACCGGCGGCTGCTCCTGCCCGGCGAAGACCAGCCGGGCCTGCGCCGGGGGTGGTGGGGCCGGGCAGGAGTGCGGGGCCAGGGCGGCCACCATCGTCAGCCAGCCGGTCATCACTCCGGCCCCGAGGAGCGCCCAGACACTCCAGCGGAGCCCTCTCCGGAGAGGGGTCGGTCTTGCCATGGTGCCTCCAACCCTGGAGGGCCCGCTTTCCTTCCCGAGGAGGAGGCGCGGCTGGTGGGGACCCTCGGGGTCGGGCTACGATCGGCCCGGTGCGAAGGCTCAAGATCACGCTCGGGGGGCTGCTCGCGGCTGCCCTCCTGGTTCCGGGCTCCCCGGCCCGGGCCGCGCCGGTCGCGATCGGCGTGATGGACTTCGTCTCGAAGGGCGGCCTGCCCCAGGAGCGGGTCGAGGCGCTGGCCGACCTGGCGGCCGACGCGATCCGGGGGCAGGGCGATTACCAGGTGATCACCACGCAGGACATCCGCTCGGCCCTGCAGCTCGAGGAGCAGAAGCAGCTGCTCGGCTGCTTCGACGAGAGCTGCATGGCGCAGATCGGCGGCGCCCTCGGCGTGCGCTGGATCGTGACCGGGAACCTGAGCGCCTTCGGGGAGGCCTTCCTGCTCAACGTGAAGCTCTTCGACTCGGAGGAGCTGCGGGTCGTGGCCTCGGCCTCGAGGACCGTCGAGGGCGGCGAGGCCCGTCTGCTCGCGGTGATCCCGGAGGCGATCGAAGAGATCCTGGGGGCGGCGCGCCCGGCGCTGCACCCCCCGCGCGAGACCCCGCCGGTGGCGGAGGCCGGAGCAACCGCGGGCGAGGCGGAGCCCGCCGCGCCCCCGCCCGGGGTGGCCGAGCCGGCCCCGGAGGCCACCGTGGCGCTCGCGAGCCCCGCCCCGCGAGGTGGGGCGCTGAAGCACCTCTCCCTCTGGTCGGGGGTCGGGCTGCTGGCCTTCGGCGGCGCGGCGATGGGCGTCGCGAGCCAGGCGGGCAAGGACTACAACTCGGGCGACATGAGCGCCTACGACCGCAGCCGGGGCTGGGCCGGGGCGGGCTGGGCGGCCCTCGGCGTCGGCGCCGCCCTGGTCGGGGGCGGGGTCTACCTCTGGACCCGCGGCGGCGCGGAGCGCCCCACCACCGCGGTGGTCCTCGCGCCGGGGCCCGGCGGCGCCGCGCTCCAGCTGAGGGGGCAGTGGTGACGCGCCTCTCGTCGCTGCTCGCGCTGCCGGGGCGCCTCCTGCTCGGCGCGATCCTCCTCCTCCCGATCACCGGCTGCGAGATCTTCCTGGAGCCCGCGGGTGGGCTGGGAGAGTCCTGTGTGATGCACCAGTTCTGCCGGGACGACCTGGTCTGCATCGGCGATATCTGCTCCGAGCTCACCTTCGAGTTCTCGGAGGACTTCGAGGGTCACAGCTCGATGGCCACCCTCACCGACTGGGAGGGGGCCATCGGCGGCAACAACGGCTTCGCCATCGACGAGACGACCTTCTCGGGTGATCGCGTGCTGGCGGCCAACGAGATCGGCTGGTCCGATCAGAACCTCGACTACACGGGAGGGGTGTCGAGCCTCTGGCACGACTACGAGTTCCGGGCCGAGATCGCCCGCGAGGACCGCGGGAGCCAGCCGGGCACGGCCGCCCTGCAGATCCTCAAGAACGGCTCGGCGATGGGCCACTACTCGGTGATGGGCATGGAGAGCGAGTACCGGATCTACCGGAGCTTCGAGTCCGGCGACTGGTCGATCCTCGCCAAGGTCTCCGGCTGGCGGCTCACCTCGGGCGTCTGGTACGAGGCGAAGTTCCGCAACGTGGTCGAGCCCGACCAGACCCTCCTCGACGCCGTGGTCTGGGAGCGCGGTACGCCCGAGCCCCAGTACGGCTGCACGTCCACCCCGACCGATGCCTTCGTCTGCATCTCGGCCGTCGACGACACCGCCGAGCGCCTGACCGCCGGGAGCATCGCCTTCCAGGCGAACCAGGGCGATCAGTTCAAGTACTTCGACGACGCTCGGGTCCTCATGAACCCCTGAGCAGGCGGTGCTCCAGGGCGACCCAGAGCGCTAGCACGGCCGTCCCGACCACCGCCGCGAAGGAGAACATCGTCGCGTCGTCCCAGCGGTCGGCGATGCCTCCGAAGACGGGGGTGAGCACCAGGGCGGCCAGGGCGAAGAGCGCGGTGTAGAGGGCCATGCTGCTGCCCCTCAGCCGCACGGGCGTTCGATCGACGACCTGGGTGGTGAGGACCGGGAAGCCGTAGCCGTGGCCGATGCCCCCCAGCGCGCCGGCCAGGACGAAGGCCTCGCCGCTCCAGGCGCCCGCGGCGATCAGGAAGGCGACGAGGTAGCTGGCGATGGCCGGCACCACGATGTTGGTGGGGCCGATCCGGTCCGGGATGCGGGCCCCGATCGTGCGGACCAGGGCCGCGGCGCCGGCGTAGGCGAACCAGAGGGTGGCAGGGTTCCGGATGCCGCGCCCCTCCGCGACCACGGTGACGAAGGCGGTGAAGAGGGCCACCAGGCTGGAGAAGAGGGCGGCCGCCACCCAGACCGGGATGAGCGGGCGCGCGGAGAGGGCGGTGAGGGTGCCGCGCACCGAGAAGGGCTCGCGCTCGTGATGAGAGGAGGCCTCGGGCACCCGCCAGAGGAAGAGGAGGGAGCCGGCGACGCCGAAGCCGACCACCGGCAGGAAGAAGCGCAGGTCGGGGGCGTCGATGCCGGCGTGATCCACGATGGGGCCCACGACGATCGGGATCAGGCCCGAGATGCCGAAGATGGCGATGCCCTCGGAGCGCCGGGACTCGGGGATGAGGTCGGCGGCGAAGGCGAAGTAGCCGGTGAAGAGGGCGCCCTCGCCCGCGCCGGTGAGCAGCCGCGAGAGGACGAGGGTGGCGCCCAGGTCCTGCACGCCGAAGATCAACCACAGCCCGCTCGCCATCACCAGGGTGCCTGCGGTGAGGGTGGGGCGGCGGCCCAGGGTGTCGATGGCCCAGCCGACCACCGGCCGGGCGACGAGACCGCTGACGGAGGAGACCGCCACGATGGCGCCGATCTCGGTGCGGCTCGCGCCGAGGTGGGCCAGGTAGAGGGGCAGGAGGAGCAGCGAGGCGTAGCCCAGCGCCTGGAGGAAGTGAGCTCCGACCAGCGCGAGGAAGGGCCGCGTGAGGATGGGCTCGGGCGCCTGGCTCACCGGGCGGCTAGCTCCAGGAGTGCGACCTCCACCCCCAGGCGGTCCACGGCGTCGTCGAGCTCTTCTTCCATCCGGGCCTCGTCGTGCCCGCGGCGGCGCAGCTCCGCCGCCACCGCGGTGACGGCGTCGGGCCTCACCTTCCCCATCTGGCAGAGCACCAGGATGGTCTGGAGGTAGCTGCGGGTGCGCACCACCCGGCCGGCGGGCTCGGTGGGCGTCTTGCCGGTGGCCGAGTGGATGAAGATCCGCTCGACGGGATCGGCGGTCACCGGCAGCTCCTCCGCCAGGCGCAGGATGGGGCGGCGATCGTCCGGGTGCACCCGCTCCTTGCGCAGGAGGCGCTCGAGCTCTCCTCCGCGCAGGCCGGCGCAGACCGCGCCGAAGCGGGTGAAGACCTCGGCGTCGGACTCGACGTCGTCGCCGAAGCAGAGCCAGCGGGCGCCGTCGGGCAGCTCCGACCGGTAGCGCAGGAGGGCCTGGAGCTTGTAGCCCACCTGCCCCTTCACGTCGGCGAAGCGGCGGGCGAGGAGCAGGCCGAACTGATCCTTGAAGGTGATGCCGTCGAACTGCACCGCGTCGAGGTTCATCCGCTGCTCGACCACGCCGCGCAGCTGCGGCGGGCTGCCGCTGACGAAGTAGAGGGGGGTCAGGGCGATCTCGTCCCCCGCCCCCCGGCGCAGGGCGCGCAGCACGGGCACCGAGCCCGGCACGGTGACCTTGTCGACCGCCAGCTCGAAGGGGATCCGCGCCAGGCCGCGCCAGGAGGAGAAGTGGGTGTCGAGGTAGGTCTTGTCGATGTCCCAGAGGAGGACCTCTCCGCGATAGTCGGCGGGGAGGCGGCGCTCGTTGGAGCGCTCCATGAAGACCCGGTGACTCACGTCGCCCTCTAGCCCAGCTCGAGATCCAGCTGCAGGATCTCGTCGAGGGCAGCCCGGGGATCGGCCTCGCCGTGGACGAGCATGTCCACCGCGTGGATCAGGGGGAGCTCCAGCCCGCGCCGGCCGGCCAGGCGGGTCGCCTCCTGCGCGGCGAGGATCCCCTCGACCTCACCCCGGATGGGCCCGAGCGCGTCCTCGAGCTTCTGACCGGCGGCCAGCGCCTCACCCACCTTGTGGTGCCGGTGGGTGGAGCTCACCTTGCGGGGGATCAGGTCGCCGACCCCGGCGAGCCCGGAGAAGGTGTCGCGCGTGGCGCCGAGCACGCCGCCGAGCTTGGAGGCCTCGACCAGCCCCCGGGTCAGGATCACGCCCCGGGCGGTGTCGCCCAGGCCCAGGCCGTCGCAGATGCCCACGGCGAGGGCGGAGATGTTGGCGACCAACCCGGCCACCTCCACCCCGATGAGGTCCCTCGAGCGGTGCAGGTGGACGTTCTGCCCGCCCACCGTGGCCCTCACCGAGGCGTAGGCGTCGTCGTAGCGGGTGGCCATCACCGCGGCGATCGGGCGGCCCGAGGTCAGGTCCTTGAAGTGGAGGGGGCCCCCGAGGACGCCCACCTTCCGGATGCAGGTCTCCTCCCGCAGGATCCGGGAGGGGAGGACGAAGCCCTCCTCGACCCCCCGGGTGGCGTGGAGGACGATCTGATCCCCCCGGGCCACCTCACCGAAGGCGGCGGCGACCTCCCGGAAGCCTCCGGCCGGCACGGCGAAGATCACGAGGCCGGCGTCGAGGCAGGCGTCGGCGACGGTCTCGACGACCGTGCCGAGCTCCTTCTTGGCCAGGCCGGCGCGCGCCGCCTTCCGGCGGGTCCAGACCCGGACGTCGGCGCCCGCGGCGTTCAGGATGGCGGCGACGGACTGCGCCAGGCGGCCTCCGCCCAGGATGGCGACCGAGCTGTTCATGCGCGTGCTCCCAGGTGGAGGTGATCCTCGGCGAGCGCCGGACGGGTGCCCGCGGTGCGGTCGAGCCGGTAACCCTCCAGGCGGTTCTGGTAATAGAAGAGCAGCATCCGGTCGGTCGCGAAGATGCGGTCCCCCCGCCGCTTGAGGGCCGGCTGCTTGTGGTAGATGGCGAAGTGCCGCAGGCCGTCGGCGACGATCCCCGTGGGGTCCTCACCGGCGACCGTCTCGCCCAGGCGGACCCCGCCGCGCGCCGCCAGGCCCACCAGCTCGTCCTTGAGGCGCTCGACCTCGGTGTAGACCTCGCGCATCCCCAGGTCGTCGGTCTTGCCGCCCACCCGGATCAGCCGGATGAGGTCGGTGTCGGGGTTGGCCTTGCGCAGGAGCGAGAAGACCGCCCGCGCCGTGACGTGGGTGCTCTGGATGACGTTGTCCCGGGAGAAGGCCTCGGCGATCCGCAGTCCGGCCTCGTGGGTGTACTCGGCGTCGCGCTGCGGGACGATCCTGGGCTCGCCGTCCACCATCACGTAGCGGGCGATGTCGACCTCCCGGCCGCGGGGGTCGAGGCTGATCCCCTCGTCCGTGACGTCGTTGCCGAAGGGATCCAGGCCCCGGCTGATGGTCACGTAGATCTTCGAGTGCAGCGAGAAGAGCTGGGAGACGAAGTCCCAGACCCGGCGCGGCTTCGCCGACTCGTCGTCGGTGATGATGTAGCGCGACTTGCCGACCTCCTTGAGGAAGTCGTCGATGAGGGTCTCGGCCTCCAGCACCAGCTGGAAGGAGAGGGTGGCCGGCACGATGAAGATGCGCGGCTGGTTGGCGCCGCGCTTGAGGTTCTGGACGTAGGCGCCGACGCTGGTGCCCAGCAGGCCCAGCTTCAGCCGGCGCTCGATGGCGCCGGAGCGGGCGCGGGTGCCGCCCGGGAAGAAGAGGTTGTTGTAGCCGAGCTCGAGGGTGAGGCCGGCGTAGCTCTTCAGGACGTCCTTGTAGAGCGGATCCCGCTTCTTCCGATCGACGGTGTAGGCGCCGAGGTTGTGCATGAAGAAGGAGAGCATGGGGTTGGTGAAGAGGTTGAGCCCCGCGCCGTAGACGAAGGGGGGCAGGCCCATGCGGTAGATGGCGTAGCCCAGGATGGGGCTGTCGAGGTTGGAGACGTGGGTGGGGCAGAGGATGACGGTGCCCCTCTCCTGGAGGGAGCGCAGGTGCTCGACCTCCCCCTGCACCACCACCGTCGACTCCAGGCCGAAGCCCGCCTGCCCGCCGAGGAGGCGGCGAGGGGAGACGGCGTTGAGCAGCACGCCGAGGGCGGGCGGCAGAATCGAGGTCGAGACGTCGTAGACCCTCGGATCGAAGTTGCCGCAGATCTCCTCGCCGTAGCGGCTGACGATCTCACCGAGCATGTCCCGGCGCCGCTTCTCGGTGGAGCGGGGCAGCTCGCTCTGGATCGCCGACCAGAAGGCCTTGTCCGCCCGGACGAGCTTGCCGTCCCGCTCCTCCTTCAGGCGCCGGCGCTCGTGGTAGATGCTCTCCGCGAGGACCTCCTCGAGGCTCTCCTGGCCCCGGCCGGAGCGCTCGACGCGCTCGGCGACGATCCGTGACCGCAGCTCGGTGAGCAGGCGTTCCTGGTCTTCCCTCCGCATGTCGTCCCTCCGGCTCCTCCCGTCGCCCTCGAATCGAGGCGGGCGCGGAAGCATAACGCCTGCGGGAGGCTGCCTGCCAGGGCAGGAACGAGTATGCTGCGCGGCGATGCGATTGCAGCTCCCGGCGATCGAGCGCGAAGACCTCGGAACGGATCCCGCCGTCGCGGTGGCGCGGATCGCTGAGGTCCTGAGCGCGGGCGCCGGCGTCCCGGGTTACCTGCAGGTCGACTCCTCCCGGCACAACCGCCTGCTGATGATCCACCAGGGGAAGATCTTCGGCGCCGGCCAGGCCGAGTCCGGCCGCTTCGCCCCGCTCTCCCTGGCGGCCTTCTTCGCCGGCCTGGAGCCCGGGCAGGCGTTCACCTTCTGCCAGACCGACCTGCCCCTCTTCCTCTGCATCGCGGTGCTCTTCCGCAAGGCGCCGGCCGCCCAGATCCCCAGCGGGCTGGTCGACTCAGCCTCGCTCCTGGACTCGGTGCGGCAGATGGGCAAGGACGCGGTCCTGGTGGTGCGCCGCCAGGAGACCCGCTCCCTGGTCTTCTGCCACGAGGGGGAGCCCGTCGCCCTCTACCCGGGGCCGGAGGCGGGCTTCCCGGCCGAGGGCAGCGTCGCCGACCGGATCATCGAGTACGTCTACGCCGGCACGGCGCGGCCCGACGTCACCCTCGACCTCTACGACGAGATCCGGATCCAGCCCTCCGCCGACGGGGGCCGGCCCCTCGACGAGTACGTCGCCGCCGGGGCCGAGGCGGGCGACGACGGCCGCGAGCCCTCGCTGGTGGTGCTGCTCGGGGGGCGGGTGGTCTTCCGCTACCCCGTCTTCCTGGACACCTTCCGCATCGGACGCGGCGGGGAGAACGACCTGCCGCTGGACAACCTCTCGGTCTCCCGCCAGCACGCCGTGGTGCGGCGCAAGGGCGACAACCTGATCTTCGAGGATCAGGGCAGCGAGAACGGCCTGCGGGTGGGGGACAACCGGGTCTCCCACGTCGAGCTGCGCCCCGGAGACGACCTCGAGATCGGGAAGTACACGCTGCTCTACCGGATCTTCGAGGAGGGCGAGGCCGAGCTGCCGGCGGTCGTGCCGGCGAAGAAGGGCGGCGGGGGCGGCGAGGAGACCGTGGCCCTCGGCAGCGAGACCCGGGCCGAGCTCGAGTGGGACGGGAAGCGCCACAAGATGAGCGGCTTCATCTTCAGCATCGGCTCGGGCTCCCTGGCCGATCTGCGCATCCCGGGCTTCTTCGTCGCGCCGGTCCACGCTCGCGTGATGCGGGAGGCCGACGGTGGTTTCCGCCTCGATCACGTGAAGGGCCGCCGTGCGGTGCGGGTCAACGGGGAGAAGATCACCCGCCACAGCCTGAAGGACGGCGACGTGATCGCCATCGGCAAGGTGGAGCTGACCTTCGTCCTGCCCTGATCGCTCAGGGCGTCGCGATCTGGCACCAGTCCGGCCAGCCCGCGGAGAGGCCGGTGGCCTGGTAGGGCGAGGTGCCCGCGGGGGTTCCCCAGGGGTGGTCCTGCATGAAGGTCCACAGGACGTGGAACATCGTCTCGCCTGGCGGCGGGTCCATCGGCGGGACGGCGTGCCCGGCGTCGTGCATGCAGGTGACGACGAAGTGCCCGTCGGCGATCAGGGCGTCCCGGTAGGCCTGGGAGGCCGCGTGGAAGTCGACGGCCACCAGGTTGTCGGTGGGGCCGCCCCAGACCACGACGGCCGGGAACTTGTTGGCCTGCGGGGCGTACTGCATCGCCCAGAAGCCCAGGGGGTCGGCGCCCAGCCCGCCGGAGATGGGGACCACCGTGGCGAAGCGATCGATGGCGGGCAGGGTCGAGAGGTAGGTGAGCCAGAGGCCACCGGCGCTCACCCCCATGCCGTGGATCTTCGCCGGATCGACCCCGAACTGCTCGCCGACGCAGGCGATGACGTCCTCGTGGAAGACGACCTCCTTCTCGGCGCCCCAGGTCTCCACGAAGGGCCAGTCGAACTGGTAGGCCTTGTTGCCGCTGGTCTCCAGGCGATCGAGGAGGGCGAAGATCATCCCGGTGGCCTCGGCCGCGGTGGCGACCTCCCCGTCGTCGTAGAAGGAGCCGCTCGAGGCGTTCAGCCAGTGCCAGCCGATGACCAGGCCGGCCGGGTTCGCGGGATCGTGGGTGGTGGGCACCACCAGGCGGAACTCCCGGGCGTCGCCGGAGGAGCCGAAGCCGGTGTTCACGGCGCCGCTGCGGTCCGGTCCCGGGTTGAGGGTGGGGCAGACGCCCCCGGAGTAGGTGGGCAGGGCAGGGGGCGTCGGGCCGCCCCCCCCGCCGTCGGTGCTGCCGCCATCGGCGTCGCCGCCGTCGGGCGCGCCACCGTCGCTCTCGCCTCCGTCCGTGCTCCCGCCGTCGCTCCCTCCGCCGTCGGGGAGGCCTGCGTCGCTCTCCCCTCCATCGCTCTGCCCGGCGTCGCCGACGCCCCCGTCCTCGCCGCCCGCGTCGCCCGGGCCGGCGTCGGCGGACCCGTCGGCCGCGCCCCCATCCCCGGCGTCCACCGGGGAGCCGCAGGCCGCGATCCCGAGCAGGAGCGCGAGAAGGAGGGCCGGGGAAGAGCGCGGGCGCGACATGCTCCGATGATAGTGGATCCGATGCTAGTCTGCCCCGATGGCGAGAGGCTCGAAGGGACCCGCCCGCAAGGCGGTGCAAGGCAAGGCGGTCGCCGCCGAGCTCGATCCCGGGCAGAGCAAGGCGCTCCTCCAGAGCCTCCATCTCCTCGATCGCAACGGGAACCTCCAGGCGGACACCCGGCGCAAGCTCAAGCAGGTCAACCACCTGATCCGCCTCCTGGCGCCGGCCCTCGAGGACGCCTTCGAGCGCCACGAGGAGCCCCTCTTCCTCGACGCCGGCGCCGGCAACGTCTACCTGGGCTTCGTCCTCTACGAGCTCTACTTCCAGCCCCGGGGGCGGGGGCGGGTGCTCGCGGTGGAGCCGCGGCCCGAGCTGGTCGCGCAGGCCCGGGAGCGCGCGGCGAAGCTGGGCTTCGAGCGCCTGGAAGTCCAGGAGGGCACCCTGGCCGAGGTCGAGCTCCCCGAGCGGCTCCACCTGGTCGGCGCCCTCCACGCCTGTGACACCGCCACCGACGAGGCCCTCCTGCGGGCGCTCGCGGCCCGGGCGGATCACGTCGCGCTGGTGCCCTGCTGTCAGGCCGAGGTCGCCCGCCAGCTGGGCGAGCTGGCCAAGGAGGAGGCCTCGCCCCTCTTCGCCCGCCCCCTCCACCGCCGGGAGTTCGGCGCGCACCTCACCAACGTGATCCGCTCGCTGGTGCTCGAGGCGCGGGGCTACAAGGTGACGGTGACCGAGCTCACCGGCTGGGAGCACTCCCTGAAGAACGAGCTGATCCTGGCGCGGCGGATCCACGATCGGAACCCGGGCGCCCGCCGGCGCCTCGAGGCCCTCCTCGAGCAGTACCCGGTGCGGCCCGCGGCGCTGGCCGCCCTCGAGCCCCAGACCGCGGGATGAGCGAGCGCCTCCCCTGGCCCGGGCCGGCGGCCGAGGTGCACGCGGTGCGTGACGAGGCGAGCGGCCTCGAGGCCTGGATCGTCCTGGACGATCTCACCCTCGGCCCGGCGGCCGGCGGGATCCGTACGCGCGGCTACGCGACGGCCGATGCAGCCCGCGACGAGGCCGCGGCCCTGGCGCGGATGATGACCCTCAAGTGCGCCCTGGCCGGCCTGCCCGCCGGGGGCGGCAAGGGGGTGGTGCGCCTCCCGGCCAGCGCGGCGGGCTGGCGGCGCGAGGAGGCCTTCGAGGCCCTGGGCCGCTTCGTCGAGTCGCTGGAGGGCCGCTTTCGCACCGCGGGCGATCTGGGTACGGGCCCGGAGGACCTGCAGGCGATGGCGCGGCGCACCCGCTGGGTGCATCCCGAGGAGGGGGCCCTGGCGGCGGCCAGCGGCCGCAGCGCCCGCCGCTGCTTCGAGGCCATCGCGGCCCGGTGGGGCGCCTCCTCCCTCGAGGGGATCTCGATCCTCGTCCAGGGCTGCGGCGCCATCGGTGGCGCCGTCGCTCGCGCCGCGAGCGAGGCCGGCGCGCGGGTGGAGGTCTGCGATCTCGAGGAGGGGAGGGCGGCAGCCCTCGCCGCCGACTGCGGGGCCAGCGTCGTGCCCCTCGCCGGCGCCCTGGAGCGAGAGGTCGACATCCTCTCCCCCTGCGCGGTGGGCGGGGTGATCGACGCGGCGCTCGCCGGCCGCCTGCGGGCGCGGGCCCTCTGCGGGGGCGCCAACGGCATCCTGGCCGAGGCCGAGGCCGATCGGGTGCTGCTGCGGCGGGGCATCCTCCACGTGCCGGACGCCCTCGCCTCGGCCGGCGCGGTGGTGGAGGGCCTGGGGCGCTCTCTGATGGGCCGGTCGGACACCTCCGACCTCGTCGATCGCCTCGGGAGCGTGGCGGCCGAGATCCTGGAGGCCTCGGCCACCGAGGGGCGGCCCGCGGGCGAGGTCGCCATCGCGCGGGCTCGCGACCGGCTCTCGGTCGCCGCCCGGAATTGAGCTATCGTCGGGAGGTTCGACGCCCACGATCGTGGGGTCACTCCTCGGGAGGGAGAAGCAAGATGCGTCTTTTCTGGACCTCCGGTCTCGCCCTGGCCCTGGTGCTCGTCGTCTCCGGCTGCCCCGGACCCTCGACCGGTTGCGACGAGGGCTGCGACGACGGCATCGCCTGCACCGTGGACTCCTGCGACGAGGTGGCCGGCGCCTGCCGCCACACGCCCGACCACGGCCAGTGCACCCAGCCCGAGGTCTGCGACACCGACAACGGCTGCACCCTGCCGAGCGGCGCCTGCACCAACGACGCCGCCTGCGACGACACCAACCCCTGCACCTCCGACACCTGCAACCTGACCAGCGGGAGCTGCGTCCACGGCATCCTCGTGGGGCAGAGCTGCGACGACGGCGACGTCTGCACCGACGGCGACGAGTGCCAGATGAACGGCCGCTGCGCGGGCGCGTCCATGCAGTGCGAGGATGGCGACCCCTGCACCGCCGACAGCTGCGATCCCTCGACCCTGGGCTGCATCTCCGTCCCCGCGGCGGGCGCCCCCTGCAGCGACGGAGACGCCTGCACCACCGGGGACGTCTGCCAGGCCGACGGCAGCTGCGCCGGGCCGACGGCGGTCACCTGCGACGACGGAAACGAGTGCACCAACGACAGCTGTGACCCCACCACCGGCTGCGTCGCCCAGCCCGTCCTCGGCGGCGCCTGCGACGACGGGGACGCCTGCACCAGCGGAACCACCTGCCAGGCGGACGGGAGCTGCGGCGGCGGCTCCGGCGTGACCTGCGACGACTCGAACCCCTGCACCGCCGACTCCTGCGACCTCGGCGGGAACTGCGTTTACGAGCCGGCCCCCGGCGGCGCCTGCGACGACTCGGACCTCTGCACCGAGTCGACCACCTGCCAGGCGGACGGGAGCTGCGGCGGGGGAACCACCGTGAACTGCGACCGGGGCAACGGCTGTGAGACCTTCAGCTGCAACCCGGCCTCGGGCTGCATCTACACCCCCGACACCGGCGCGGTCTGCGACGACAACGACGCCTGCACCAGCGGCACCACCTGCCAGGCCGACGCGAGCTGCGGCGGAGGCACCACCACCAACTGCGGCGACGGCAACGCCTGCACCGACGACAGCTGCAACCCCTCGACCGGCGCCTGCGAGAACCCCATCGACATCACCAACCCCTGCTCGGACGCCGACCTCTGCACCCTCTCCGATGCCTGCCAGACCGACGGCACCTGCGCGGGCACCACCAGGAACTGCGACGACGGCAACCCCTGCACCAACGACAGCTGCGACGGTGGCAGCGGCGACTGCGTGTCCAACGACACCGGGGTCTGCTCGAGCGTCGACTGGTGCCGCCTGCAGTGGCCCCTGGATCTGACCGCCGCCGCCGGCACCTCGACGACCTTCTACGGGCGCGTCTACATCACGGGCATCACCAGCCAGAGCGACGGGGTGGACGCCTCGGCGCCGCTGGTGGCCGAGCTGGGCTGGGGTCCCGACGGCAGCGATCCCTCGCTCCCCGCCAGCGGCTGGACCTGGAACACGGCCCAGGCCAACGCCGGCTGGAGCGCCGCCGGCGCCGGTGAGCCGAACAACGACGAGTACGAGGCGACCGTGCCCCTGCCGGCCGCGGCGGGCTCGCCCTACGACTTCGCCTTCCGCTTCTCCCACGACTACGGCCAGACCTGGCTCTACTGCGATCGCGACGCGACGGGCACCGGCGGGGCCGACGGCTCGGGGGACGGCTACGCCGCGGCCGACGCCGGGCAGCTCGTCACGAACTAGAGCACCGCCTCCTCCTCCTCCTCCTCCTCCCCGGTGCGGCTCGCCCAGGCCCGGCCCAGCCGGACGAGGGCGAGCCGCTCGAGCTGGCGGACCCGCTCCCGGGTGAGATCGAGGAGGCGGCCCACCCGATCGAGGGTCGTGCCGCCGCGCTCGGCCACGTCGAGGGCGCAGGTCTCCTCCAGCTCCCAGACCTCGAGGTCGGGGAAGTTCAGCCGCAGCGATCCGGTGCGGGGGCTGACGTCGAGGTAGAGGTGATAGCGGCAGGAGATCCAGGGGCAGGGCCGCGGCTCCTCCCGGCACTCCCCCCGGCTCCGGGGGCGGGGAGGCCCGGAGACGATCACCGCCGGGTCCGGCGCCTTGCGGGAGGCTCGCAGGAGCCGGCGGAGCTCCCGGACGGTGACGGTCCGTCCCCGGCGGAGACGGTGGATCCGCTGCGGGCTTGGCTTCATGCTCCAGCCCGATTGCATTCCCGGTACCGGACTCCAACCATCTGAAATCACTGGGTAGCGGTGTGGGTGGATGTGGGAGGGCGGACACACCCCGTGGAATCCCCCCTCCGTCATCGGTGAAAAAAAACAGTGTTGCTACTTGCGGATCCGCACTCGCGCCCGACAGAATGATCGCGGGGAATAGCAGGGCGGCGACCCGGGGAAGCCGCAGGAGCACGCACCATGAATCTCGCACCCCTCCTCGCCGAGCTCGCCGGCCTGCGCGCTCTGCCCTCGGGATTGCTCCGTCCGCTCCAGCGCGAGCGCCTCGAGACGGTGCGTGCGGCGCTCGCCCTGGCGCAGCACATCCTCCCTGGCGGGCAGGACGAGCTCCCGCGGATCCGGGTCGAGTCGGACGAGGGCGTGGCCGAGGGCCGGGTGCTCAGCTTCGCCGATCAGCGGGCGCTCTTCCGCCTCGCGAAGGGGAGCTGCGCCGGCGAGGCGGGCGTGGCGCTCATCCACTTCACCGACGGCCGTCCTCCCCTGGCCGTGCGCGGGAGGATCACCGCCGGACCCACCCCGGGCTACTGGAAGCTCGAGTCGCTCGACGGCTCGCTCGATCCCTCGCCGGAGCAGGGCGGCCAGCGCGGCGGCAGCAGGGCGCGAGGCCTGGACCGGATCGCGCTCTAGCAAAGGGAGGCGTCTGGGCTAGGGTGTGTCCCCTCCCAGCCGATGCATCCCGACCCCTCCCAGCCACGCCCCGCGCGCCTCCGGGCCTTCCTGCCGCCCTCGCTGGCGATCCTCTGCGGGATCTACCTGCTCTCCGACCTCGTCCTGACCGGGGTCGAGCAGTACAAGCACGAGTTCGCTCTGGGGGACTGGAGCGTCCTGGGCGCGCTGCTCGCCAAGCTCGCCTTCGACCTCTGCCTCTTCGGCGCGATCACCGGGCTGCTGATCAAGGCCCTGCCCACGCGGCTCCCCGCCGTGGCCTTCGTCGCCTTCGCGGTGCTCCTCCACTGCGTCGACGCGGCCCTCTACCTCTACGGCAACACCCTCTTCGAGCGGGGGCAGCTCGATCTCATCGAGACCTACAGCCTGGAGGGCTGGCTCGGCCCGCCCCTCTACGGGCTGCTGGCCGGCTGGCTGGGGACGATCGCCGCCGCTTGGTGGCTGGTCCCCCGCGTGGCCCGCACCTTGAGGTGGCGAGGCCTCGCTCTCTGGGCCCTCGCCCTGGCCCTCTCCACCGGCGCCTCGCTCGGCCTCACCCGGGTGGTCTACGAGATCGAGGGACCCGAGGAGCTCGACACCCACCTGCGGCAGTTCCGGGGAGAGCAGCTCGCCTACGTCACCCGCAGCTCCCTGATCAACGCCCTGCGCGAGCTCTCGCGCCGGGGCTCCGGTGAGGGCTTCCGGCGCCTCGACTCGATCACGCCCTACCGGCCGGTCATCGAGGCGCAGGGGCTGGGGCTCGGCGCCGGCCGCCCTCCCGAGCTGGGCCTCGCCCCTTTTCGCCGGGTGATCCTCTTCACCGTGGAGTCGCTGAGCCTGGAGCTGATCCAGGCCCACAACCCCCGCCTGCCCATAGAGCCCTTCCCCTTCCTCCTGGGGCGGCCGGAGATCGTGGCGCGCACCTACCGCAACGTGCGCACCACGGCGGCGCCCACCCTCGAGGGTCTCTCGGTCACGCTGACCTCTCACCCGAACTTCGGCCGGCAGCGGGACGCCAGCGACTACCAGCGGCAGGATCGCGAGCAGCGGCCCCTCTACCACCAGCTGGCGCTCCCCTGGCTGCTGCGGCGGGCCGGCTTCGAGACGATCTTCCTGCGCAGCGCCTCGAAGTACTACGCCCACGAGAACATCATCTTCCAGGACATGGGCTACCAGGAGGTCATCGGCCGCGAGGACTTCCACGCCGATCCCGAGCTGCACCCGCACGTCCAGGGCTGGGGGCTGCGGGACCGCCTGCTCTACGACGAGCTGGTCGAGCTCCTCGAGGCCCGCCGGGACGAGAAGGTCTTCGTCACGGTCCTCGGGGTGGACACCCACCCCCCGGCCGGGAGGGGGGACTACGGAGCGCTCGACTACCCCGCGCTCGAGCGGGTCCAGCTGGCGCGCCTCCAGCCACGCAGCCGCGGCTTCGTCACCTCGATGTACCGCAAGGACCACGATCTCGCGCGAGTCCTCAGGGCCCTCGAGGACCGGGGCCTCCTCGACGAGGAGACCCTGGTCGTCATCACCGCGGACCACGCCTCGCCGCTCACCCCGGCCGTGACGCACCTTCCGGGCTACGAGCGCACCGCCCTGGCGCGCGTCCCCCTGCTCTTCCTCTCCGGGCAGGCGCTGCCGGCGCCCCCGGTGGACGAGCGGGGCTCCCAGCTGGACATCGCCCCCACCCTCGTCCACCTCCTGGGGTTGGAGCGGCCGGTGGGGTGGTGGGGCCAGAGCCTCCTCGATCCCGCGCGCCGGGGCACCGTCATCGGCTTCCACCGGGATCGGCTGCGGATCGAGGGGCCGGCCGCGAGGCTCGTCGTCGACACCGAGCACCCGGCCCCCGAGCAGGCCGAGCTGATCGAGCTCTTCGAGGGCATCCTCCTGCCGCGCTAGACCTCGAGGCTCTTCCAGCGGCCGCGGGCGTAGGCGAGGCCGAGCCAGACGGTGCGCAGGGTCCAGTCGAGGGTGGTGGCCACCCAGACCCCGACCAGCCCCCAGCCGAGGTGGAAGGCCAGGAGCCAGGTGGCGGTGATCCGCACGAAGACCGGCCCCACCAGCGCCACCCGCATCGGGGTGGCGGTGTCGCCTGCGCCGCGCAGGGCCGAGGAGTAGACCGCGGCGGCGGCCATCAGGGGCTGGGCCACGGCCGCGACCAGGAGGCAGCGGGCCCCCAGGGAGATGATCTCCCGCTCGTCGGCGAAGAGGCTCATCAGGGGCTCGGGGAGGAGCACGAAGAGGAGCGAGACCGCCAAGAGCGTGACCACCGCCAGCCCCAGGGCGACGTAGCCCGCCTGGCTCGCCCGCTCGGGATCCCCGCGGCCGAGGTTCGAGGCGATGAGGGTGCCCGCCGCGATCCCGAAGCCGTCGGCGGTGATGAAGCCGAGGGACTCGATGGCGATCAGGGCCTGGTTGGCGGCCATGGCCACGTCGCCCAGGCGGGAGATGAGGGCCACGAAGCCCAGGAAGCCCACGTGGAAGATGATCTTCTCGACGTAGGCCGCCTTCGAGGGCCGGAGGATGGCCCGCAGGGTCTGCCAGTGCTCCGGACCCAGCCGCAGCCCGCCGAGGCGCGCGCCCCTGCGTCGGCGGCGGAGGATGTAGAGCAGCACCAGCGCCTGCATCAGGAAGGCGGCGGCGCTGGCGATGGCCGCGCCCTGCACGCCGAGCTCGGGGCAGCCCCCCAGCCCGAAGATCAGCAGGGCGTCCCCGCCCAGGTTCACCGTCTGGGCCAGGGCCGAGACGATCATCGGGGTGCGGGTGTCCCCCGAGGCCTGGAGGGCGGTGACGGCCAGCACCCCGGCGAAGGCGAGGGGAGCGGCCGGCGCGACGATGGAGAGGTAGGTCACGGCGGCGTCGCGGACCGGCAGGCCCGTCCCCGCGCCGGCGAGCAGCTCGGTGATCGGCACCCGGGCGAGGAAGACCACGCCGCCGGCGATCACGCCGACGCCGAGGGCGAAGGCGAGGATGGCCTCGGTGGAGAGCCGGGCGCGCTCCTCGTCCCCGGCGCCGTAGGCCCGGCCGACCACCGCCACGGTGCCGGCGGAGGCCGCGGTCGCCACCGAGACCATCGACCAGAGGAGGGGGCCGCTGACCTGCATCGAGGCCAGGGCGTCGGCCGAGTACTGCCCGAGGAGGAGGCGATCGACCTGGAAGGCCAGGGTCAGGAGCAGACCCTGGAGGACCGCCGGCCAGGCCAGGCGATAGGCCTCGGCCAGGAGGCGCCTCATGTCTTCACGCGAGCCGGAGGGGAGGGGGCGTCAGGCGCGGTCCCCGTGCCGGGGCCGGGCCGGCGCGAAGCCGGCCATCTTGCGGACCTTGATGTCCTTCGGGGAGCCCCCCTCGGGGAGCTCGAGCTTGCCGCTCTCACCGAAGACGCCGAGGGCCTCCTCGTAGTCGCGCCGGGCGCGCTCGCGCAGCTCGGCCGTGGTGGAGAAGCCCTCATCGGCACCGAGAGCGCCCGCCAGGCGATCCCGCAGGACGATGATCTGCAGCCGCCGATCGTCCTCGATGTCGCTGTCGATCAGCGCGTCGAGGCGCTCGACCATCTTCGCCAACTGGTTCCGCCAGGCACGATCACGAAGGTTCATGGCCCCTCCTTATCACGTTCGTGGCTGGCCTCCACCACCGTGCGGATGCCGCCCCGGACGTTGAAGTCGCCCCGCACCGTCAGCTGCCGGGGCTGCAGCACGCACACCAGATCGTCGAGGATCCGGTTGGTCACGGCCTCGTGGAAGTGACCCTCGTCCCGGAAGGACCAGAGGTAGAGCTTCAGGCTCTTGAGCTCGACGCAGAGGGCGTCGGGCACGTACTCGATCTCGAGGTGCGCGAAGTCGGGCTGCCCGGTCATCGGGCAAACACAGGTGAACTCCGGGCAATCGAAGTGGATGACGTAGTCCCGCTGGGGGGCGGGGTTCTCGAAGGTCTGCAGGTCCTTGGTGGGCTCACTCGGCATGGCCCGAGGGCATATCAGCTCGCCGCCTCGGCGCGAACCTCACCGTCGGTCTCGTCGTCGTAGCGCTGCCGGATGGCGAGGATTTCCGGCTCCCGGGCCAGGAAGGCCTCGACCAGGCGCTGCTCGAACTTCACCCCGGAGAGGCCCTCGAGGATCCGCCGGGCCTTCTCGTGGGGCACCGAGGGCTTGTAGACCCGCCGCGAGGTGATGGCGTCGTAGGTGTCCGCGATGGACACGATGCGCGCCTCGAGGGGGATCTCCTCCCCGCTGAGGCCGAAGGGGTAGCCGCTGCCGTCGATGCGCTCGTGGTGGTAGTAGGCGATGTTCTTCCCGATGTGGAGGATGCTCTCCGGGGAGTCGTGGCCGGCGTTGTGGGCCGCCTCCTCCAGGGTCTGGCCGCCGATCACGGGGTGGGTGCGCATGACCTCCCACTCCGCCGGCGAGAGGCGGCCGGGCTTGCAGAGGATCCGGTCCGGGATGCCCACCTTGCCGATGTCGTGGAGGGGCGCCGCCCGGTAGATCGCGTCGACGAAGGCCTCGTCGACCCGCTCGTAGCCGGGCTGGCCCTCGATGGCCTCGGCGATGAGCCGGGAGTAGCTGCGCATCCGGTCGAGGTGGGCGCCGGTCTCGAGGTCGCGGTACTCGGCCAGCCGCGTCAGGCCCATCACCGTGGCGTCCTGGAGGGCCTCGAGCTCGTCGAGGTGCTTCCGGAGCCTCGACTCGGTCCGCATCAGGCTGGCGTTGGTCCGGGTCAGCTTCTCGTTCACGGTGACCAGATCCAGGAGCAGCCGCTGCTTCTCCCGCCCGAGCCGCTGGTGGTCGAGGGCGCGGTTGACCACCTTGCGCAGGAGGTTGATGTCCGAGAGCGGCTTGCGCAGGAAGTCGAAGGCGCCGGCCTCCAGGGCCTCGATGGCGGCCTCGGTCGAGGCGTAGGCCGTGATCACGATACCCACCAGGTCGGGGTGCATCCGCCGTGCGACGCGCAGCACCTCCAGGCCCGAGCCGTCGGGGAGGTTCTTGTCGCAGACGATGAGGTCGCAGGCCCGGGCGCCGAGGTGGTCGAGGGCCTCGCGCCCCGAGCGGGCCGTGACGATCTCGTGGTCGTCCATCGAGAGGACCGCCTCGAAGACCTCGAGGGAGCCGTCGTCGTCCTCGACGATCAGGACCCGGGCCCGGCCCTCGTCGGCGCCCTCCCGCAGGGCCGCCATCCGGCGGGAGACCTCGGCCTGGGCCTGGCGGTCGGTCACCGTCCGCTCGGCCTCGGCGCGGAGGGTCTCGGCGTCGAGGGGCTTCACGTAGAAGCGGTCCACCGCGGCGTCGTTCACCGCCCGCTGGGCCAGCTCGATGGAGGGGGAGCCGGTGATCAGGATCCGGGCGGCGTCCGGCGCCAGCACGAGGCTCCGGGCCAGCAGCTCGATGCCGCTGGACTCGGGCAGGTGCTGGTCCGCCACGATCAGAGCGAAGGGGCCCTCGCAGAGGAGCTCGAGGGCCTCGGTGGTGCTGGCCGCCGGGACGCAGTCGAAGGCCCCGGCCAGGGCCTCACGGACGATCGTCCGCAGGAGCGCGTCGTCGTCGACGATCAGCGCCCGCGGCAGCGGGGGCTCGCCCTCGGCGGTCGAGATGGGCTCCAGCGCCCCTTCTGGATCGTTCCTTCGGCTCACGGCTCCACCCGGTACGGAAGGAGATCAGTATAGCAGTGAGCCGGCCGGAGCTTCAGGGAGCGAGGCGCTCCAGGAGACCCCGGTCGAGGAGGTGGCTGGGGATGACCTGCCCCAGGGAGGCCAGGACGTTGCCCTTCACCGCCGGGTTCTCGGCGGAGAGGTCCTCCAGGAGCCGCTTGATCTTCTGACGGTGGAGTCCGTCCTGGGAGCCGCAGAGGTTGCAGGGGAGGATCGGGAACTGCATCAGGGCGGCGAACTCGATGATCCGCGACTCGGCAACCAGCGCCATGGGGCGGATGACCTCGAAGCGGCCGTCGTCCGTCGTCAGGCGAGCGGGCATCGACTTGATCTGCCCGGCGTAGAGCACGTTGAGGAGCAGGGTCTCGATCAGATCGTCCCGGTGATGGCCCAGGGCGATCTTGTTGAAGCCCTCCTCGCCCGCGAAGCGGTAGAGGACGCCGCGGCGCAGCCGGGAGCAGAGGGAGCAGTAGGTCTTGCCCTCCTGCACCTTGTCGAGGACCACCGAGTAGGTGTCCTGCCGGAGCATCCGGAAGGGGATGCCCTCCCGATCCATGTAGTCCTGGATCTTCTGGCCCTCGAAGCCGGGCTGGCCCTGATCGAGGGTGACCGCCATCAGCTCGAAGCGCACGGGCGCCCGGGCCTGCAGCTTCCGCAGCAGGTGGAGGAGCGTATAGCTGTCCTTGCCGCCCGAGACGGCGACCATCACCCGGTCGCCCTCCTCGAGGAGGTCGTGCTCCTTCACGCAGCGGCCCACGTCGTTGAGCAGGCGTCGCTCGAGGGCCTCCAGCTTCTGTCGGGTCTCCAGTCCGTCCACTTCGTCTCCTGATCTTGCGGTGGGAGGAGCGGCGAGCGGCTCTATAGCGGATGGATCCATCGATCGGGAACCGCCGGGGCAGCAGTTCACGATATGGCTACACTCCTGGCCCGATGGTACCCTCCCCACGGATGTCCACGATCCTCGTCGCAGACTCGGATGAGAGCCGCCTGAAGCACCTGCGGCGACTCGTGCGTCTGGAGGGGCACCGAACCCTCGCGGCGACCACCGGGCCCTCGGCGCTGGACGGCACCCTGCGCACCCAGCCCTCGATGCTGGTGGCGGATACGGCCCTCCCGGGCCTCGACGGCTACGGGCTCGCCCTCTCCGTGCGGGAGGAGCTCACCCCGGACCAGACCCGGATCATCCTCCTCAAGGAGGCCGTGGCCGCCGACGACCGCACCACCGCCCGGGCCGTCGGGGCCGACGAGCTGGTGCCCCGCATCCTGGGCGACCAGGGCCTGATGGACGTGATCCGGATGACCCTGGCGACGCGGACGGCCACCGAGGGCGGCGTCGCCGGCGAGATCGACGACGAGCGCCTCTTCCCCATCCTCCAGTTCCTGCACCAGCGGCGGGTCACGGGCACCCTCTCGGTGACCTGCAAGGTGCCCGGCACCATCGTCCTGGCCGGTGGCGAGATCATCGGCGCCCGCACCCGCGACGGGCAGGGCACCGACGCCTTCGCGCAGCTCCTGGGGGAGATCGAGGGTCGCTACTGCTTCGACACCGGGCTGGTCGATCCGGCCTCCCGCTCGATCGAGAAGGCCTTCGACCCCCTGATGATGGACGTCTTCGCGCTCCTCGACGACGCCTAGGAGCCGTCGCCCTCGAGGTGCTCGACGATCCGGTAGGCGATCGCTCGCAGGTCCTCGACCGCCTCCAGGCGCCGGGTGATGGCGCCGACGTAGGGGTGCCCGCCGCCGCCCTCGGCCCGGCAGATCGCCGAGATGTCGTGGCGGCGAGCCTCCGGGGCGTGCCAGGCGTTGTAGCCGACGCTCACCTTGGCCGTGTCCCCGGTGCGGCTCAGGATCACCGCGTACCCGGCCTCCGGGTGCAGGTGGTAGGGCACGAACTTGTTGATGGCGTCGAGATCGAAGCCGGAGAGGTCGCAGAAGACGACGTCGGAGCCTCGCTGGCAGTGGGAGGCGATGAGCTCGGCGGCCTGCTGGTGCTCCTCCAGGTAGCGGCCGAGGTGCCGGGCGACGATCGGGAGGGCCACGGCCTCGGCGACGCCCCCGCGCCCGAGTGCCCGCACCACCTCGACGCGATCTTCGAAGCGCTCGCTGCGCTCGATCCAGAGCATGAGCTGGCAGGCCGGGCTGCTGAGCTCCACGGCCTCCCGGGGGCTGGAGAAGCTCGCCGAGTCGATCCGCTCGGCCGCGGCGATCAGCTCGGAGTGGCCCGAGGTGTCGAAGCCGAAGTGCTCGCCGAGCATCCGGGCGATGAAGCCGGTGCAGGAGGGCGCGGTGGGATCGAAGAACTTCTGGCCGCTGCGGTCGGCGCGGAAGTGCTCCTCGTCGCCGGGGCGCTCGAAGGCGGTGCGGTGGTGATCGAACCACCAGGTCAGCCGCTCGGAGGCGAGGTAGGCGAAGTCGACCACCGCGTTCTCCTCCGGTCCCAGGCGGCCCTCGCCGAGGCCCCCCTCGGGGCCGTGGGAGAGGCCGACCAGGGTGATCGGGCTCTCCTCTCCGTGGCGCGCGCGGTGGAAGACCGAGAAGAGCGCGGCGCTGGCCAGCCCATCGAAGCAGCGATCGTGGAAGAGCAGGTGCAGCTTCATGCGCGCGGGATCACTTCACCAGGCGAAGCCGCGGGGGGCTGCTCTCACCCGCCTCCCGAGCCTGCTCACCCTCGGTGTCCTCTTCCGTCTCCACCGCCGGCGGAGCGCCGCCGTCGATGACCGAGAGCTTCGGCCGCTCGGGCACGGCCGCCTCGGTGGCGGGCACCTCCGAGATCGCCCCCTCGCCGTCCTCGAGGGCCGCGGCGAGCGCGGCCAGCGCCGAGGGGGGCGCCTCGGTGGGGAAGAAGAAGCCCTCGCCGGTGTCGTGGGAGACCATCGCGTAGACGGCGTCGAAGGGCAGGGCGCAGGCGTAGGGCTCGCCGGAGAAGGAGAGGGTCGCGTAGACCCCGGCCTCGTCCACGGCCAGCGGGCCGGCGAAGCGATAGGAGAGGTTCAGGCCGAGCTCGTGCTCGTCGCGCAGCCCGGGAGGGACGTCCACGCCCGGGTTGCTCGCGTCGAGGTGGATCAGCACCATGCCCTCGGCGAGGAGCGACTCCAGCAGCTCGCGCTTGCTCGGTTGGTTCTCTCGGTCATCCATGCTCGACCTCAGTCATAGCGCATCCGAGCGGCTCGCGCAGTCGAGTCCGGATCGAGGGGAGTCGTCCCCCCTTGACAGCTTCGAGCGGAAGCTACTTGCCGCCCTCGACGACGTAGGGCGCGGCCTGCTCGCCGAGGCCCCGCTCGGTGGCGATGGCGCGCATCGCCTCGAGGACGTCCGCGGGCTGCGGCACGGTGGCGTGCTCGAGGTTCGGGTGGAGGCCCACGCCGGGGACGTTGGCGGCCGCGAGCAGGCGCGGGCGCGCCTCGAGCACGTAGAAGAGCTCGTCGACGATCCGGCGGATGAGGTGCTCGCCGAAGTTGGTCACCTCACTGTCCTCGTTGATCACCAGCACCCGGCGGGTCTTCTCGACCGACTGGCAGATCGCGTCCCAGTCGTAGGGGAAGAGGGTGCGCAGGTCGATGACGTCGAAGGTGTAGCCCTCCATGGCCAGCTGGTCGGCCGCCTTCGCGGCCATCTGGGCCTGCCGCGAGTAGGAGAGGATCGTGGCGTGCTTGCCCTCGCGCATCAGCTTGGCCTTGCCGATCGGCACCCGGTAGAGCTCGAGCTCGGGCCAGTCGGGCTCCCACTGTGCGCCGTCGGCGCCCACCGGTTTGTCGATGCGGCGCGAGAGCTCACGGGCGTCGGCCGGCTCGCCGGGGATCAGCTCCTTGCCCTTCACCCGCAGCAGGCCCTTGGGCTCGAGGTAGAGCACCGGGTTCGGATCCTCGATGGCCGAGAGGAGCAGGCCGTAGGCGTCCAGCGGCGTCGAGGGGCAGACCACCTTCCAGCCGGGGAGGTGAGTGGCGATCGTGTCGAAGGAGTGCGAGTGGTAGATGGAGCCGTGGATGCCGGCGCCCACCGGCGTGCGCACCACGATGGGCAGGTCGAACATCCCGCGGGTCGCCCAGTGGATCATGCCGGCGATGCGGAGGTGATCGATGGCGTTGAGGATGTAGTCGGCGAACTGGATCTCGGCGACGCAGCGCTGGCCGGTCAGGCCGATGCCGATCGCCACGCCGATGATGCCGCGCTCGTCGAGGGGAGAGTTCCAGGCGCACTTGATGCCCTGGGTGCAGGTGAAGGCTCCCCCCAGGGGAGGGCCGACGTCCTCTCCGAAGACGTCCTTGAGCTCGAGGTGCTCCTCCGCCATGTGGAGGGCCATCCGGATCGCCTGGGCCATGTTCGCCATCGTCTCGTCCTCTCTTCTCTCTTCTCTCTCGCTGCCTAGGCGTAGATGTTCTCGTAGATGGTCTCGGGCCGCGGGAAGGGCTCCTGCCGTACCTCCTCGAGGTCCCGGGCGGCCTGCTCGCGCTCCTCGATCCAGGCGGCGGCGAGCTGGTCGGCCTCGGCGACGCCCCGCTCGATGAGCTGGGCCTCGAAGGCGAGGATCGCGTCCTCCTCGTCGTGGGTGCGGGCGGCGCCCGAGGCCGACGAGTGGCCGTGGAGGCGGGAGACGTTCGCCTGCAGGGCGTAGGGCTTCCGCTCCCGCCGGCAGTAGGCGATCGCCTCGTGGAGGGCGTCCCAGGACTCGAAGAAGTCGTTGCCGTCGATCATCTTCCAGGGGATGCCGAAGGGCTCGGCCCGGGAGATGAGCTCGCGCATCGGCCACTGGGTCTCGCGGCGGGTGCTGATGCCGTACTCGTTGTTCGTCATCAGGATGAGCAGGGGGATCTCCTGCTGCGGCCGCGACGACCAGATCAGCGCGGTGGCGAAGTCGCCCTCCGCCGAGCCGGCGTCGCCCCCCGTCACGATCGAGATGCCGGTGCCGCCGTGGCGCCGCTGCACCCAGGCGGTGCCCGGGGCCTGGGAGTACTGGGTGCCGATGGTCGAGGTGGTCGGCATCCAGTTCCAGTCGCGCACCGCGATGTGGTTCACGAAGTTGCGGCCGCCCGAGAAGGGGTCGGTCGCCGTGTTGCGCATCTGGCGCATCAGGTCCTTGGGATCACCGCCCAGGGCGAGGTAGGTCGCCGCCTGCCGGTAGTGGAAGTGCAGGTAGTCGTGGTCGGGGCCGAAGCCCCGGTCGATCTGCAGCCCCAGGGGCACGTTGAAGGCCTCCTCACCGGGGCCTCCGATCCAGAAGAAGCCATCACCCCGGCGGTAGAGCGAGATGACGCTCTCCTCGGTCACCCGCGCCCGCACCATCACCCGGTGGGCGTGGAGGAGCTCCTCCGCCGTCAGCTGGTCGGCCCTCTTCTCGCGAATCTTCTCTCGGTCCATCACTCACTCACCTTCGACGCAACGCGTTGAAATCACGAGGCTTTGCCGTATCGAGACCGCAACTTGGGTCCGGCCTCTCCGATGCGCAAGCCCCCGCGCCGGGTGGACCGGCGCCGCGGAGGGTGGACCGTGGTGAATCTCGACACCCGGCCGCCCCGATCCCACGCCCGCCCGGCCCGCAGACCTCGAAGACGGGCCGCCAGGGCCCGATCCGCGAGGGGAGGGAGCAGGCCCCCGCCTTGCAGTGGCGAGGGAGTGTAGCCCGTCGGCAGGCAAGAGGCCTGACCGCGAGGGCTGCAAAAAAAAGGAGGCAGCTCATGCGCGCCAACTCTCCGCTCCTGCGAGCCGCCCGGATCACCGGGCTGGCCGTGGTCTCCCTGCTCATCGTCACCCTCGTCGTCCTCCCCAGCATCCTGATCGGCGCCTTCTTCCTCCGGCCGCTGGGGCTGCTCCTGGCCATCGTGGGCATCGTCGCGATCGCCGCCAGCCCGGGCTTCCGCCGCTGGTTGGGGCTGGAGAAGGCCGAGCACCCGGTGCCCGAGGGCCTGAACCTGCCGGTGGACGTCGCCATCCACCCCCACCACGCCTGGGCCGCCCGGGTCGACCGGGACCGGGTCCACGCCGGGGCGGATCATCTCCTGCAGCGCGCGCTCGGCCCGCACGAGAGCATCGCGCTGCCCCTGCCCGGCACCCGGGTGGAGCAGGGACAGACCCTCTTCACCCTCGCTCGCGGAGATCGACGCGTCGACGTCCAGGCGCCGGTCTCCGGCAAGGTCCTGCGCACGAACCCCGAGCTGCAGCGGAGCCCGGACCTCCTCGAGGCCGACCCCTACGTCGACGGCTGGGTGGTCGAGCTCGAGGCGCCGCACTTCGAGGAGGAGCGCGTCACGCTGCTGCGTCACCCCGACGCCTGGTCCTTCCTCGCCCGTGAGCAGGAGCGCCTGATCCACCTGGCGCACGCCTTCAAGGGCCAGCCGGTCCTCCTCGCCGACGGTGGCGAGCTGGTCGGCGGCTTCCACTCCCGGATCGACGACCGGGCCTGGCGAAAGATCCTCGTGCGCCTCTTCGGGGCCGAGGCCTGACCCCTCTCTTCTCTCGTCTCGAACGAAGGAGCCCTTCCCATGAAACGCCGCACCTTCCTGTCCTTCGTCGGCCTGGCCGGGGGCACGGCGCTCGCCAGCAAGCTCGCGAGCGCCCGGCCCTCGACCGGCGAGGCCGCGCCCGATCCCGAGATGAACGGGATCCTCATCGACACCACCCGCTGCGAGGGCTGTCACACCTGCGAGGAGGTCTGCGCCGAGGCGCGGGGCTTCCCGGAGCCCGACCTCTCCGACGAGGCCCTCGCCAGTGTGCGCGACACCACCACGAAGAGCCTGACGGTCGTGAACACCTTCGAGGTGGACGGCGAGGAGATCTACGTGAAGCGGGGTTGCATGCACTGCTCGCAGCCCGCCTGCACCTCGGCCTGCCTGGTGAACGCCATGCACAAGGATCCCACCGGGCCCGTGACCTGGGACTCCCGTAAGTGCATGGGCTGCCGCTTCTGCATGATCTCCTGCCCCTTCGACGTGCCGAAGTTCGAGTACGACGAGGCGGTCCCGAAGATCCTCAAGTGCACGATGTGCCTCGATCGCCAGCAGGCGGGCGAGGTGCCCACCTGCGTGGAGAACTGCCCCGGGGAGGCGCTGAAATTCGGCAAGCGCCGCGAGCTGCTCGAGGAGGCGCGCCGGCGCATCTACGGCAGCCCGAAGGGGACCTACTTCCCGCACATCTACGGCGAGCACGAGGCCGGCGGCACGGGGGTCCTCTACCTCTCCGCGGTGCCCTTCGAGAAGCTCGGCTTCCCCACCCGGATCGGGAACGAGGCCTACCCCGGCTACAGCCGCGGCTTTCTCTACTCGGTCCCCTTCATCTTCATGGTCTGGCCGCTGGCCCAGCTGGGCTTCCGCCAGGCCGCCGTCGCGCGTGAGGAGGAACAGGAATGAGCCCCCCGACCCAGACCCTCGCTGGCACCCCCGGCTCCCTCCTCGGCTTCGTCGGCCGGGAGCTCAAGCCCAAGGGGAAGATCTTCACTCCCTTCAACCTGATCTCGGCCCCCCTGATCCTCCTGGGCCTGGTGCTGATCGTCATCCGCTTCGCCTACGGGCTGGGCTCGGTGACGAACCTCTCCCAGGCCTACCCCTGGGGCCTGTGGATCGGCTTCGACGTGATCACCGGCGTCGCCTTCGCCGGCGGCGCCTACGTGCTGACCTTCATGGTCTACATCCTGGGGATGGAGAAGTACCGGCCCATCGTGCGGGCGACGGTGCTCAACGGCTTCCTGGCCTACGCCTTCTACGCCGGCGCGCTCCTCCTCGACCTCGGCCGCCCCTGGAACATCGTCAACCCGATCATCGGCAACTCCTTCGGCTACAGCTCGGTCCTCTTCCTGGTGGCCTGGCACTTCCTCCTCTACATGGCCGCGCAGTTCCTCGAGTTCTCGCCGGTCGTGGCGGAGTGGCTCGGCCTGAAGCGCGCGCGGAAGATCCTCGCCGGCCTGACCGTGGGGGCCGTGATCTTCGGCGTCACCCTCTCCACCCTCCACCAGTCCGGGCTCGGCGCCCTCTTCCTGATGGCCAAGGGGAAGATCCACCCCCTCTGGTACTCGGAGTTCATCCCGGTGCTCTTCTTCTGGTCGAGCATCTTCGCCGGGCTCTCGATGGTCATCATCGAGGGGTCGATCAGCCACCGTGTCTTCCACGACCGGCTCTCCCCGGACGTGAAGCGCTCGAACGACGCGATCCTCGTGGGCCTCTCCCGCATCTGCGGGGTGGCGATCTTCGGCTACCTCTTCATGAAGGTGCTCGTGCTGATCCACGACGGCGGCTTCGCCGAGCTCGCGAGTGGCTGGGGCGGCTGGTTCCTCCTCGAGGTCGTGGGCTTCGTCGCCGTGCCGATGGTCCTCTTCCTCTGGGGCGCCGCGAAGCGCGGCCTCTGGATGATCCGGATCGGCGCGGGGATGACCCTGATCGGCATCATCCTCAACCGGCTCAACATCTCGGTGATCGCCTTCAAGTGGTACGAGGTGAACCGCTACGTCCCGAGCTGGGAGGAGATCGCGGTCACCCTCGCGGTCATCCTGGCCGAGATCTGGGTCTTCCGGTGGGTCATCCGCCGCATGCCCGTCCTCTCCGAGTCCCCGAGCTGGGCCCAGGAGCAGGGCCACTGATTGCACCTCCAAGGAGCCAACCCCATGGACGCCTTCCACTACATCGACATGTTCGCCACCAAGGGGGTCGAGTACCTCCTGGTCATCGCCTTCCTCGCCGCGATCGTCCCCTTCTGGATCTGGCTGCAGCGCTCGAGCAGCGAGGAGCGGCCCCGCCGGCTCGTCCTGGAGACGGGCGCCGGGCTGGCGCTGATGCAGCGCCCCTTCGCCCCGGCCGACGTGCTCATCGACGCGGGCCACACCTGGGTGCGCCCGGCCCGGGCGCCGGGGCTGCTGGCGGTGGGGATCGACAACCTGGTCACCGAGGTCCTCGGGGATCTCGACGCCATCGAGGTGCCCCCGGCCGGCACCCCGCTGAAGGTCGGGGACCCCCTCTTCACCCTCCGGCTGGGGGAGCGCGCCTGGGTGCTGCCCGCCCCCGTCGACGGGGTGGTCGCCAAGATCGACGACGACGCCATCGCCCGGCCGCGCTCGATCATCGCTGACCCCTACGGCGGAGAGTGGCTGACCCTCGAGCCCGGAGAGAGCACCCCCGAGCCCGGGAGGCTGCGGGAGGGCGAGCGGGCCAACGCCTGGCTCGACGACGAGTTCGACCGGCTGATCGACCTGCTCACCTCGCACCCGGCCCAGGCCACGCCCTACTTCGCGGACGGCGCCTACCCGGCGGTCGGCGTCCTGGCCCGGACCGACGACGCCCTCTGGCAGGCCTTCCAGGATCACTTCCTGACCCAGCAGAGGAACGAGTGATGAACGCCACCTCCCTCATCCTGGCCCTCGTCGCCCTCGGCCTCGCGCTCCTGGCGCTCGTCTTCCTGCTGCCGCGCCGCAACCTCCTGCCGCGGGCTCCCGAGCCCCGGCCGGGGGTGCCCGGGATGCGCCCCCCCCACCTGCCGAGCGGGACCTTCCTCGACGCCGGGCACACCTGGCTGCGGATCGCCCCCGACGGCTCGCTGCGGATCGGGGTGGACGCCTTCCTGGCGGAGGCCCTGGGGCGGGTGGAGCGGGTCCACCTGCCGGCGCCGGGGCGCTGGGTCGGCCGGGGTGAGGCGCTGCTCGAGCTCGAGCTGGGCGGGCGGCGCCTGCGCCTCTTCTCACCGGTCGAGGGGGAGGTGCAGCGGGTGAACGAGGCGCTCGAGGAGCAACCCGGCCGGCTGACCGACGATCCCTACGGCAACGGCTGGGCGCTCACGATCTGGAGCCGCAACCACAAGGCGGCGATCCGTCCCCTCAAGATCGGCCCGGTGGCCGTCTCCTTCCTGCGGCGGGAGCTCGAGCACCTGCTCGACTTCCTCCCCCGCACCGAGGGCCGGGCGGCCTCACCGCTGCTGGCCGACGGAGGCCTGCCGCGGCGGGGGGTGCTGGCCGAGCTCGGGGAGCGGGGTTGGCCCCTCTTCCAGCAGGAGTTTCTGGATCCGGTGGTCCGTCGCGCCTCTCCTCCCTAGGTTGGGAGGGAAGGGCGGTGCAACATGCGGCGACTCCTCGCCAAGCTCCGCTGGGACACCCTCGCGAGACACCTCTCGGGCACCCTGATCGTCTCGGTGGCGTTCCTCCTGGCGGCGCAGGCGATCATCCAGATCCAGCTCCAGGACGGCTACGCCCGCCGCAGCCTCCAGGACAGCGCCCTGCGCCTCTCGGACGTGCTCTACAGCGCGCTGCACAGCGCCATGCTGGCCAACGACCGGCAGCGCCTCCACGACGACGTGCACGCCATCGCGGAGCGCTCACCCACCACCCGGATCCGGGTGCTGAACAAGGAGGGCGTGGTCGTCTTCTCCTCGGCCCACGGCGAGGAGGGGAGGGCGGTCGACCTGAGCTCCGAGGCCTGCATCCGCTGTCACGGCGACGAGCAGCCCCTCTCCGAGCTGGCGCCCGGCGACCGCGTCCGGCGCTTCGCCTACGAGGGGCTGCCGGCCATCGGGGTGATCCGGCCCATCGACAACGAGCCCGCCTGCGCCGTGGCGGGCTGCCACGCCGGGCCGGAGAAGCAGCGCCTCCTCGGGGTGCTCGACGTGACCCTGCAGATGACCGAGGTCGAGCGCCGGCACGAGCCGACGGTGCTGCTCATGGGCGGGACCGCCACCCTGGCCCTGGTCTTCATCGTGCTCATCGTCCTCGCGGTCGTGCGCAACGCCGTCCACCGCCCCCTGGGGAGGCTGATCGACACCCTCGATCGCATCGGCAAGGGCGACTACACCGCCCGCCACACCCCAGAGCGAATCACCGAGTTCGACCGGCTGGGCGACGCCGTGAACCAGGCGGCCCGCGACCTGGAGAAGGCCAACGCCGATCTGGTGGTCTGGGCCCAGTCCCTCGAGCGGCGGGTCGACGCGAAGACCGAGGAGCTGCGCGTCGCCCAGGAGCAGATGCTGGCGGTGGAGCGGATGGCCTCCCTCGGCCGCCTGGCCGCGGTGGTCGCCCACGAGATCAACAACCCCCTGGCCAGCGTGCTGGTCTACTCCCGCCTGCTCCTCAAGCGGGTGAAGGGGCGCAGCGCCTCGCCCCGGGTGGGGGAGGAGGACCTGGAGATCCTCGATGGCATCGCCTCGGAGTCGGCGCGCTGCGGGGAGATCGTCTCGAACCTCCTCACCTTCGCCCGGCAGGGTGACACCCGGATGGAGCCCACCGAGATCAACCCCGTGATCCGCCGGGTGGTCTTCCTGCTCAAGCACATGATGGACCTCGAGGAGGTCGAGCACCGGCTGGAGCTGGACCCCGAGGTGGGGGAGGTGCTGGTCGATCCCTCCCGCTTCGAGCAGGCCCTCCTCGGCCTCTGCGTGAACGCCATCGACGCCATGTCCGGGGGCGGCGTCCTCACCCTGAGCTCGCGGCCCGAGCCGCCCTCGGGGGTGCGCATCGAGATCCGGGACACGGGGGTGGGGATCCCCCAGGGGATCCTCGACCGGATCTTCGAGCCCTTCTTCACCACCAAGGATCACGGCGACGAGCGCGGGCTCGGCCTCGGTCTGGCGGTGGTCTACGGGATCGTCCAGCGCCACGGCGGGACGATCGATGTCGAGAGCTCGGTGGGGCAGGGCACCCGCTTCGTGCTGGTCTTCCCCGGCCGTCCCACCCCCGACCTGGAGTGAGCCATGGAAGATCCGATCCGGCTGCTGGTCGTCGATGACGAGGCGCACGTCTGCATCTCCCTGGAGGGCTGGTTCCTGGAGGAGGGCTACGCCGTGAGCACGGCGCGCTCGGGGCTCGAGGGCCTCGAGGTCGCCGCCCGGGAGCAGCCGCAGATCATCCTGGTCGACTTCAAGATGCCGCAGATGGACGGCCTCACCTTCCTCACCCGCGTCCTGGAGGTGCTGCCGAACGCGACGGTCGTGCTGATGACCGCCTTCGGCTCGGTGGACAGCGCCGTGCAGGCGCTCAAGGAGGGGGCCTACGACTACATCCTCAAGCCCTTCGATCCCGAGCAGCTCTCGCGCCTGGTGGCCAAGGCGGCGGCTCGCTACGCCACGCCGACCGCGGCGCGTGCGGTGGAGGAGCGCCTCGAGGCCGCCTTGCCCCCGGTGATCGCGGCCGAGGGCGGGGAGATGGCGCAGGTGCTCGAGCAGCTCGAGCGGGTCGCCGGCTCCCGGGCCTCGATCCTCCTGCGGGGGGAGAGCGGCACCGGCCGGCGGCTGCTGGCCCGGCGGATCCACGCCCACAGCCCCCGGCGCTTCGGCCCCTTCGTCACCGTGGACTGCTCCTCGGTCTCGGCGACCGACGTCGGCTGTGATCTCTTCGGTGACGGCGAGGGGCGGCAGGGCGGGATGGAGCTGGCGCGAGAGGGGACCCTCTACCTCGCCTCCCTCGACCGGATGATGCCGCGGATCCAGATCGAGCTCCTGCGCCGCCTCGAGGCGGCGCGGGAGGCTCCTTCCGAGCTGCGGCTGATCAGCGCCACCGAGGGCGACCTCGAGCTCGAGGTCGCGTCCGGGCGCTTCCGGCGGGATCTCTTCCTGCGGGCGGCCGTCTTCACCGTGGACCTGCCGCCCCTGCGCGAGCGGCCGGAGGACCTGCCCCTCCTGGCCCGGCACTTCCTCGCCGGGCTCGGAGAGGGGCGCGCCCGGCCCGTCGAGAGGATCAGCGAGGCCGCCCTCGAGCTCCTGCTCCACCACTCCTGGCCGGGCAACGTCCGAGAGCTGCAGCAGGTCATCGAGGCCGCGGTGCTCCGCTGCGAGGGCGCCGAGCTGAAGGCCGAGCACCTGCAGCTCGCCGATCCCCTCGCCACCCGGGACCTGCGCCTCGCCACGGCGGAGGCGCGGCACCTGCGCCGCGTGATGCTGCTCTGCGGGCACGACGTGGATCGGGCCGCGCGGGAGCTGGGGCTGGAGCTGCCCGCGCTGCTCGAGAAGCTTCACCATCACGGCATCGCGCAGCGGTGAGGATCGACCTCACCCTCATCGGGCGCGTTCCCCGGGAGGCCGCCGAGGAGGTGCTCGCGCGCCTGCCGCCCCCCTGGGTGGCGGGCAAGATCGTCCCCTCCCGGCTGGTGCCCGACGACTTCCTCGATCCCGGGCGGGGGCAGGTGGACGCCGGCCAGCTCCTCGAGGCCCTCCCTCCCTCGCGGGCGGGGGTGCTGGTCGCCCTGACCCACCAGGACCTCTTCCTGCCGGTCATGGCCCACGTCTGCGGGCTCGCCCCCCTCGACGGGGCGCGGGCCGTCGTCTCGATCGCCCGCCTCGATCCCGGCGCCCGGGAGGGCCGGCGGCGGGAGAAGCTCCTGCGGCGCCGGATGCTGGTCGAGGTCGTCCACGAGGCCGGCCACGCCCGGGGGCTGGTGCACTGCCCCGTCCCGGCTTGCGCGATGCACGCCTCGCTCACCCCCGAGCTGATGGATCTGAAGAGCCCGCGCTACTGCCCGAGCTGCCTGGCCGGCCTGCGGCCGGGGGAGCCTCAGGGCTCGCCACGTCGCAGCCCGTAGCGCTTCATCTTCGCGTAGAGGGTGGTGCGATCGATGCCGAGGATCCGGGCGGCCTGGGTGACGTTCCCGCAGCCGGCGAGCACGCGCTCGAGGTGGGCCGCCTCGATCCCGGCGAGGGTGAGGTCCCGGTGGTCCTCGCCGAAGGGGAGATGCCGGGCCTCGATCCTCCCCTCGGGGCAGAGCACCACGGCCCGCTCGATGACGTTCTGCAGCTCGCGGACGTTCCCCGGCCAGCGGTGGGAGCAGAGCAGCGCGAGCGCCTCGTCGCTGAAGCCCTCGGCGCGGCGGCTCATCTGCCGCGAGAAGCGCTCGAGGAAGTGCCCCGCGAGGAGGGCGACGTCGCCCGGCCGATCACGCAGCGGGGGGAGCCGGATGCGGAAGACGTCGATCCGGAAGTAGAGGTCCTGGCGGAAGCTGCCCTCCTCCACCATCGCCTCGAGGTCCCGGTGGGTGGCGCAGAGCAGGCGGAAGTCGACCTCGACCTCCTGGTTGCCGCCCACCCGCCGCAGCTGGTGCTCCTCGAGCACCCGCAGCAGGTCGATCTGCACCTTCGGCGGCACGTCGCCGATCTCGTCGAGGAAGAGGGTGCCCCGGTGCGCCTCCTCCAGGCGGCCCTTGCGCTGGTGGCCGGCGCCGGTGAAGGCGCCCTTCTCGTGGCCGAAGAGCTCGCTCTCGAGCACGCCCTCGGCCAGCGCGCCGCAGTTCACCACGATCAGGGGGGCGAAGGCGCGCTCGCTGGCCGCGACGATCCGCCGGGCCACCAGCTCCTTGCCCGTGCCGCTCTCCCCGGTGACGAGCACGCTGGCCGTGGTCGGGGCGACGAGAGCGATCTGCTCGAGCACCTCGGCCATCGGCCCCACGCCCGCCGTGACCAGGGTCGGCGCCTCGGCCTCCAGCCGCTCCTTCAGCTGCCGGTTCTCCCGGCGCAGCCCCTGCCGCTCCGCCGCCTTGCGGACGAGCCGGGACATCGCCTCGGGCTCGAAGGGCTTGACGATGTAGTCGTAGGCGCCCTCCTTCATCGCCCGCACCGCGGTGCCGACCTCCCCGAAGGCGGTCATGATGATCACCGTCGCCGCGGGCCGCTCTCGCGCCAGCCGGCGCTGGAGCTCGAGTCCGTCCATCCGCGGCATCTTGATGTCCACCAGCAGGACGTCGGCGCCGTCGGCGAGCACCCGCTCCAGGGCCTCCTCGCCGTCGGCGGCGGTGGAGACCTCGTAGCCTTCGTCCGTGAACCAGGCAGAGAGGGAGTGGGAGAGGCGCGGGTCGTCGTCGACGATGAGGAGCCGGATGGGTGAGGGCACGAGGAGACCTCCTCTGCCCCCACCCTAGGAACGCCGCCCTAGAAGTCGACCACGCCGTTGATGTGGGTGGCCGGATCGTCGGGGAGGAAGCCCGTGAAGGGGTGGCAGCCCGAGCAGTCGGTGCCCGGGACCACCGGGTGGACCCCGCCGGGGGGCACCGCGTGGCAGGCGCCGCAGACGTCCTGGCTGCCGTCGACCTGGGTCCAGATCGGCGTCGGCACGGTGCCCCCGGGGATCAGGGTCTGGCCGTGGCAGTAGTTGGAGCAGGTGGCGCCATCCCAGGCGGGGACGGCCCCGTCCGCGTTCGCCAGCGGACCCCAGGTCAGCTCCGCGGGCAGGTCGGTGTCCATGTGGCCCGGGTCGCCCTCGGCTGTGGGCAGCACGTGGCAGGCGTCGCAGGGGATGTTCGCCCGCCAGTTGGTGGGGGCGCCGTGGCGCTGGTGCGCGCCGACCCCGGTCGCGGTGGTGAGGGCGTTGCCGGAGGTGTCCATCGGCGGCGCGATGTTGCTCGGCGAGCCGTGGCAGGTGTTGCACTGGAGCGGCACGCGCTGCACCACGCCGTCGATGTGCTGGGCCGGCGCCGAGAAGGTGAGGCCGGGAGCGGCGTCCGGGTGGCAGCTCTCGCAGTCGGCCCGCCGCACGTGGGGGAAGGCGGGGGGCAGGCCGTGGCAGGTGCCGCAGGCAGCCTGGCTGCCGTCGACGGTGGTCCAGGTGGGGGTGGTGAGGCTCCCGCCCGGAAGGAGGGTCTGGCCGTGGCAGTAGGTCTGGCAGGTCCCACCGCTCCACTGCGCCGCCGCCCCGTCGGCGGTGGCCACCGCGCCCCAGGTGAGCTCGGCCGGCAGCGGCGTGTCGTCGTGACCCGCCTCGGTCGGCGTCGAGGGCACGAGGTGGCAGTCGGCGCAGACCACCGCCCGGTGCCAGGTGCTGTCCCCCGCGAGGTGGCTCTGGTGGGCGCCCACCCCGGTGGCGCCGGGCAGGAGGTTGCCCAGGGTGTCGGCGGGGGGCGCGGCGCTTGCCGCCGAGCCGTGGCAGGCCGTGCAGCTGAAGGCGAGATCGACGACGCCGTCGACGTGGCGTGCGGGATCGTCGGGGATGGTCCCGGTGAAGGGGTGGCAGCCCGAGCAGTCGTCGGACGCCACCGCCGGGTGGACGCCGCCGGTGGGGGGCAGGCCGTGGCAGGTGCCGCAGGCGGCCTGCGATCCGTCCACGGTCGACCAGCGCGGGGTCGTGAGGCTGCCTCCGGGGAGGAGGGTCTGGCCGTGGCAGTAGTTGGTGCAGGTGCCGGCGGAGTGGGTGGGCGTCGCGCCGTCGGCGCCGGGCAGCGCGCCCCAGGTCAGCTCGGCGGGGGGCAGGGTGTCGGCGTGGCCGGGATCGGAGAGGGCGGCGGGGACCACGTGGCAGTCCGGGCACTGCCCCTGCCGGTGCCAGGGGCTGGCGGCGAGGTGGCTCTGGTGGGCGCCGAGGTCGGGGGCGGCGTTCAGCGCCGAGCCGTGGCAGGCGTCGCAGGCCAGGGGGAGCAGATCCAGCGCGCCGTCCACGTGCCGGGCCGGCTCGGTGAAGCCCACGCCGGCGCCCATCGTGGGGTGGCAGCTCTCGCAGTCGCTGCGGGCCGGGTGGGGGAGGGAGGGCGGGACCGCGTGGCAGGTGCCGCAGGCCGCCTGGCTGCCGTCCACCGTGGTCCAGGTGGGGGTGGTCTCGCTGCCGCCCGCGCTCAGGGTCTGGCCGTGGCAGTAGTTGGAGCAGGCCCCGGCGGTGTAGCTCGCCGTCGCGCCCTCCGCCTGTGGCAGGGCCCCCCAGGTGAGCTCGGCGGGGAGCAGCGAGTCCATGTGCCCCGGCGCCGCCCCCGCCGTCCGGCTCGCCACCGTCGCTCCCCCCGTCGGGATCACCGCCGTCGGGGAGGCCGCCGTCCTCGGCGCCCGCGTCGGGCGGGCGCACTTCCTCCTGCCAGCCCTCGCAGCCTCCGGCCGCGAGGATCAGGCAGGCAGCGAGAGCGAGGGGGAGCAGCACCTCTCCAACCTACGCGAATCCTCGGGACGGAGTCAGTCCCCCGGGCCGGTGAACCATCCCTCCGGGATCGTGCCGGCGAAGCAGGAGATCGTCCGGGGCTGCCAGGGCGCCGAGACCTTCGCCCGGCGGGGGTTGCCGGGATCGCCCTCGGCCAGCCCCTCGGTGGGGGACCAGTGCGGGGCCTCACCGGCGCGCAGGCCGTGGAGCCCGCTCTGCCAGAGGTGGATGACGAAGGTGTGGCCCGCGGCGCGGCCGCCGAAGAAGTCGGTGAAGGCGCGGGCGAAGTCCTGGCCGGGGAGGGCGCCGAAGGTCTCGCAGGTGCGGAACCACCAGAGGGCGTCCCCGGTGAGGCGCTCGCGCACCGCCTCGAGGTGCGGGCGCAGGCGGTGCCCCGCCGCGAGGCTGCCGCGATCGAGGAGCTCGCTCCCCACCCGGGCGTCGCCCCAGCGGCCGTGCCCCCAGAACTGGATCTCGGCGAGGGGCCGCTCCGCTTCGTGGGTCGCCAGGAAGCGCAGGCCCTCCTCCCAGCTCTCGATCCCCCTCCAGGCGTCGAGGCGGGCGAGGCCACCGTAGAGCCGGCCGCCCGCCGACCAGGTGTGGGAGAGGCCGGGCAGCCCCGGCCGGCCGCGGCAGGTGCGGTCGAAGATCATCAGGCGCAAGGGGCGAGGCGTCACCTCTGCCAGGCTACCCCAGCGCTTGCGGGGCCGGGGGCGCGGGCTTTGCGTGAGGCGGATGCGAACCCCCCCTGCGGTCCTCGTCCTCGCGTCCTCTCTCTCCCTCCTCGCCGGCTGCGCCGCGCCGCAGATCGGGGTGATGCACTTCGCCGAAGGTCAGGTGCAGCACGCCATCCACGCCGGGGACATCGCCTGGAAGCCCTGCCCTCCGGGCCTGCCCGAGGGCTGCGGCATGGCCGTCCTCGAGGGCGACCCCCGGGGCGAGGGCCTCTTCACCGCCCGCTTCCGTGGTGACGGCAGCAACACCGCCGTCGTCCCCGCCCACTGGCACCCCAAGGACGAGCGGGTGACCATCCTCGAGGGCAAGGCCTACGTCGCCTTCGGCGAGGGCGCCACCCGCGAGGACGCCACCGAGTTCGGCCCCGGCGACTACTACGTGAACAAGCGCCACGCCATCCACACCGTCTGGATCGACGGCGACTGCGTCCTGCAGATCACCGGCCTCGGCCCCTGGAAGGCCGTGCCCATCAGCCAGCAGGCGCCTCCGACTCCCTAGGGGGACTCGAAGCTCTCCACGTCCCGGGTCCACCGCTCGACCGGCCCGGGGGCGGGTGGACCGGGCTGGAGCAGGGGCTCGGCGCTCAAAGGCCGCACCGGCTCCTCCGGCTCGGGCTCGTCGAAGCAGTGGCCCGGCAGGGGCGCGGCCCCCTCGAGGCTCTCCTCGAGCGGCGCCAGGGCGACCCGGCCGAAGTCCATCCTGTCCCGGTCGGGAGGAGGCGCGCCAGGGGGCCAGTCGCGGGGATGGTGGGAGCAGACCACCGAGCGCAGCGCGTACGCCGGGTGGTGGAAGCGCAGGGTCTTCATCGGCGGGAAGTGCTCGGCGATGAGCACGTGCACCCACTGGCGCTCGTAGGTCGGCGGCGTGTCGAAGCGCCCCTCGGCGTCGCTGCGCAGCGCCCGGCCCCCGGACCAGGCGGTCTCCTCCACCACGACCCCCTCGATCGGCTCCCCCGAGCGGGCGTCCAGCACGGAGCCATGCAGTCCCATCGAGGTCCGCACCTGCATGGGGCAGATGCAGCAGCCCGTCGCCGAGACCGCGAGGAGAAGGAGCAGCACCGCGCTGGTCAAGACCCGGATCACCCCCCGAGTCCGCCACGAGCGTGTCTTGCAGGCAAGCTGCATGCGCGATTCAGAGGGGCCTGTCGCGCGCCCGGAGGGTTCGACTCCGCACGGCGCGAAGCGCCGCCTACCGGCAGAGGGCGGAGAAGCCGCCTTTCCATGCGGAGCGAGTCCCGATGCCGAGGGAGATGCCTGGGAACCCGTCGATCCTGGAAGTACATCTGCGCGCCCGGAGGGACTCGAACCCCCGACCCTCGGATCCGAAGTCCGGTTCCAGTGGTGCAACGTCTTGGAATTGCTGTCCTGAGTGTGCCGAACGATGCAGGAGATTGCACGGGAATGCAGGGGGTTCTGGTGAGCCCCCGGCACAGGCAACCGGCACAGACGGTACCGTGAGGCGGAAGAGCGGGGGAGGGCGCAAGTGACGAGTGACACGCCAGCCCACACCTGCCACCGCTGCCAGGCTCCCCTCCCCCTCACCAAGGCGGGACGACCCCGCCAGGGCGCCAGGTTTTGCTGCACGGCCTGCCGCCAGACCCACCACACCAAGCGCCGTCGCCGAGCCCGTCAGCGCCTGCCAGAGGCCCTGGCCTCCCTCGACGCCAGCCTGCGGGAGGTCAGGGAGCTGCTGGCCGTCCTGGGGCAGCCTGGCGGTCTGGGGGAGGTGGAGGACGGGAAGACGTCCGGCGAGGGGCCTGTGGAGCGCTAGGAGGCGTGCTGCACGCCTTCGGAGCCCGGTTGGCTGTCGGCGGTCCACCAACAGGACCTGGACGGTAGACGGAGGGTAGACGACCTCAGGGCTCCAGCAGAAGAAGTTGCTCCCCTACCACTAGGGCTCGCGCCCCCCCGCTGCCAGGTCACAGACCTCTCTGAGTATCTCGCGGGCTATTTCCGGAATCGCTTGCTCGTCGATCCTCTCTGCAAGGACAGCTGCCATTCGAGGCTTGCTGCCCTCTCCGACCTCCGCCTGGATCGACTCCATCAGTTCGCGCTGACCTGCTGACACCATCAACTCCTCAAACTCCGCTCCCCAGTACCTGAATCGGTCCAGGTACTGCTGCGGAGCGCCGCCTCCTTCTTGGTCGCGCTGACAGAGGTAGGGGATTTGGAGGCCCTCCAGAAACCTGATCCACGGAGCGTAGTTCGACTGCCCAGACACATCGATCACGCTCACACCTGCGGCATCCAGGTCCATGCCGATTCTAGGGGCGATACCGCAGAGGAAAGCTGTCTCTGTTGGGCCCTCTACCAGAAGAGCCGCGCGCGCAAACGGAAGTTCTCGGTAGCGAGGATCGGCGAAGCGACGCTCGAACATGACTTGCTCCCCAGGCGTCTCCGGCACTAGGGCTCGGCAAATGCTGGACCCCTCGACGCTTGGAGCGATTCGATACAGGAAGCGCAAACTGGATTCCTCTATCAACCCAGGATCGTGCGTTATTAGAAGCACTTGGTTCCGCTCCGCTGCATCCCTGATGGTGCGACGCAAGCGACGCTGTGCCTGCGGATGCAGGTGCAAACCAGGCTCCTCAAGCACCAGCACTTTCCCTTCATGGTGTGCCAGGTTGGCCAGAATCGTCAGCACCTCGACCACGCCCATGCCGATTCTCTGGTGAGGAATCGGCGTTTCGCTGCCAGCCCGATAGAACATCAGCTGGGCAGGGGTCCCCTGTGACCCCATGGTTTCAAACTGCAGATCGGGAAAGAAGTGCGAGAACTCTTTCTCCACCGCTTCTAGGCGCTGTCGCCCTGGGCGCAAACCATTTGCAAGGTTGTACAGAAGGGTGGCCAGGGCGCCCCCGTCGAGGGCATCCCGTACACCTTTCCCATCGTCAACAGCCACCGTTTCGGGGCGTTTTCGGATCTCCCCCAGCACCACAAACGCGTTCATGAGAACACCGTTCAGCCACTGTCGAGGATCTTGACCCAGAGCGAAGGCCCCACTGGAGGCCCTCAGGTCCTCAGCAGAATCCGTCCGACGAAAGGCCTTCGCGAGGTGTACGGTATCTGCAACCGCTTCTCCCCCGTTGAACCGGATGGCCGTTCGACCCAAGTATACGTGGTACCCGTCACTATGGCGTATCCTGATCTCCGACTCATTGGTCTTGGGCGGGAAGACGGCTTCACCACAGAACATCCCCGAGAACTTTGAGCTAATCTCCTCGGCCAACGGCCGGCCAGACTTGCGCTCCACCGCCGCAACCTGCCTCCACATCTCCATGCGGATCGTGCTGTCATCCTCTTCGTCGAACTCGATCTCCACCAGAACCTCTGCTTCTCGGTCTGGACGGAATCGCTCCGCCTGTGGAGGCAGGTATTGGCTGGTCCTCGTAGCCGCCTGCAGAGCCGCGATGATAGATGATTTTCCAGCGTTGTTTTCGCCGAGGATCTGCGTCAAACCCGCAGAAAGCTCGATCTCCTGCCTCTCCCGGTAGCACCGGTAGTTGTCAAAAATGATCTTGCGGACCCTCATTCGTCTCCTCCACGACCAGCCCTAGGTCCCAACGAAATCCTTCAAGGGCGGCAATTCGGCTGCGGCCAACTGGGTGAGCTACTGCCTCCCATTTCGCACTCTCCGTGCATCAAACCTTTCGACCTCGCCACGACGAATGGCGGAGTTGAGTGCACTCTTGAGAGCCTTCTGCGACGGTTGCGAAAGCCGAGCGAAGCCGAGGTGCTCGACCACCAGGCGGAAGACCTCTTCGCGCTCGTAGAGGCGCCCCTTGGACATCGCCGAGCCGATGGCTTTCCGCAGCACCTCTGGCTCCATGTCCGACAGCCGGGCCGCCGACAGGAAGTAGACGCCGTCTTCGCTCTCCAGGATTCCTCGACGGACGGCGGCACGAACGTGGCCGGATAGGGCCTTCTTGATGTTCTTGCCCAGGCGCAGGTAGCCGAGCGCATTGGCCAGGTCCCGCAGCAGATCGTCCCGCTCATGCCCTGCGCGGGTCGCGATCTTTCGGATGAGCGCCATCGCTGCGGCCTGGGTCAGCTCCTCAGGCGCCTGCTCAGGCGCCTTCGATGTCTTGGGCTTCCGCCTCGCAGTAGCCTTGCCCTTCTTCGGCTGGTCGGCGAAAGGCTCGGCTCGTGGCTCGGCCTTCGAGTTGCGCTTGCGCCGAGCATTCTTCTTCGGCGCCTGCGCCTCTCGCTCGGCCCTGATTCGTTCCAGCAGCACGCTGGCGGGCTCGTCGTTCGGGTCCTGGGGGACGAGTTCACCACGGAAGGCCTTAGCGAGAGTCGCCTGCTGGAGGTTTTCCAAGTCCCTATTGAGAGAGGCAGATCGCTCTTCTGCTATCTCAATGAACTCAAGCATGTCGTTGAGTTTCGTGACGAGCACTCGCTGTTCGGCGATTGGAGCCAAAGGCATCGCGAGACGCTTGATCTTTCCCTGGAAGAGGTTGCTCTGCGCCGTCTGAGTCTTCGCTCGGTCCATCTGCGATTGGAGCACCGGTGCCCGAAAAGCCAGCGACTCGAAGTGGTCATCAACGAGAACCGGTCGAACTACAGCAACGCTCCGAACGAGCGAGAACCGTAGACCTTCGTCGACGGTGCAGGATCTACCCACAGTGCCCGAACAGGAAAGAAGAACGTCGCCTTTCTGAACCCTTAGACGCTTCGAAAGGAGGCGATGAGTCTCCTGCGAGATGTAATCTACTTTCGCGAGGCTCAAGTGCCCGTTTCGGACATTCCTGGCGGAGAGCAGAAACACGCCGCTTCCGGTTCGCTTCGGGGTGGCGTGTTCACCGTCAGTCACGAAATCGCTGGTCTCCTCAACGCTTGCCCAGCACCACCCGTCCGGCAGCTCAGGCAGCCCCTCTCTATCGACGGGCTCCGGCTCCCGGTACTTCTTGGCTGCCTTGGCTCGTTCCTTCTCCAGCACGGCCGAATCGTCATCATCGGACCAGGGCTTCCGGGCGCTCCTTGCCTTGGCTTCGGCCTTGGCGCGGGCCTTCTCGGCGGCGTCTTCGATCCAGCGGGTGCGGCGCTCGGTGCGGATGCGCTTGAGCAGCTCGGAGGCAGGCTCGACGTCGGGGTTCTGGGCGCGCCAGGCCTTCGTCAGGTCGCCGCGAAAGGCTGCGGCCAGGACCGACTGGCGGAATTTCTCCAGCAGCGGCGGGATGGCGTCGAGTGCCTCTTTGGCGGCCTCGGAGCGAATCTGTAGGGACTCGATCTTGGCGACGATGCGCTTCTGCTCGTTGAGGGGGGCGACTGGCACCAACTTCGTTGCGAGCGCCTTCTGATTAATCTTCGGCAGGACTGTACGGCCCTGGCTCCTTGAGACCTGGGCGGTGAACATTGACGAAATCAACCACTGATGGAGAAACACCGCTTCGATGTAGCCCCTAACCGGGTACATGTCGGCGCTGCACAGACCCTCGAAGTTCGCCAGGACCGCCTTGGCCAGATAGGGCCGGATCTTCGAGTAGAGGATCTGCCCGGCGTGAAACCTGTGCTTCGGGCTGGTTACGCCATCCTCAGCAACCGTTCGGTAGGGCAAAAGCCTGCCAGTGCCCGACTCGATGTGGTTCGGCGCAATATGCGGCTTCTCCGGATGGCCGGAAGGATCAACCAGATCGGACTCCACCGCCGCCACATCCGCGAATGCTGCCCAGTTCCACGACCCAGGTAGAGAGTGGTGCTCATCGCTCATTCAGCGACCTCAGCCGTGACTCCATTCCCATTCGGATCGAGCATCTCCATGAGCGCCTGCATCTCCTCGGTCGCGGTCTGCAGGTGCACGAGGATCTCGGCGGCGACCTCGTCGGGCTCGGGCAGGTCCTCGGCCCGATCTACCGACTCGTCCCGCAGCCAGGTGATATCGAGATTGTCGCCGCGCTTGGCGATGAACTCCCGGTCGAACTTCCGGAAGCGCCCTTCCTCGCCCTCGTCTTTGCGCTTCGAGCCGCCATTCGGGTCCTTGCCGTAGGCATCGACGAAGGGCTGCAGGTGCTCCCTCGTGAAGGGCGTGCGCTTGCCGAAGGAGGGCATGTTCGCGCGCAGGTCGTAGATCCACACCGCCTTGGTGTTGCCGGTGTCCTTCTTCTCGCCCCGCTGAAGGAAGAGCACGTTGGTCTTCACACCCTGGGCGTAGAAGATGCCGGTCGGTAGCCGCAGGATCGTGTGCAGGTTGCACTTGTCCATCAGGTCCGAGCGGATCTGCTGGCCGGTCTTGTCCTCGAAGAGCACGTTGTCCGGAAGCACCACGGCGGCCCGGCCGCCCGGCTTCAGGTTCCGATAGATGTGCTGCAGGAATGCCAGCTGTTTGTTGCTGGTCGGGAAGGTGAAGTCGTCCCGGGTGGGCTTGCCGCCGCCCTTCTTGGTGCCAAAGGGAGGGTTCGTCAGGATGACGTCCGACCTCGGTACGCCGGAGCCGAGGGGAGAGAGCGAGTCCCCGAGCAGGATGTCGCAGTCGATGTCGTGCAGCAGCGCGTTCATCAGCGCGAGACGCTGCGTGTCGGGGACTAGCTCGATGGCGTAGTAAGCCTCCTTGCGCTGGAAGACCTGCTCGGCCTCCGAGAGGTCGAAGAGATCGTCCGTGGCCGCCTTGACGTGCCGGTCGGCGGCGATGATGAAGCCCAGGGTTCCGGCCGCCGGGTCCGAGACTCTCTCGCTCGCCTGGGGCTTGATGATGTCCACCATCGCCTCGATGAGCGGCCGGGGCGTGAAGTACTGGCCCGCCCCGGACTTCTTCTCGTTCGCGTTTTTTTCCAGCAGACCCTCGTAGAGGTCGCCGAGGCCCTCCTGGCGGGCGCTGTACCAGTCGAGAGAGTCGATGCTGCTGACGAGCTTGGCGAGGTTTCGCGGCTGGCGCAGGGAGGTGTTGGCGTTCGCGTAGATCGCCTGGATCTTGCCGCTCACCTCCGTGCCCAGGTGGATGAGCAGCTCACGGTAGAAGGTCAGCTGCTCGGTGCCGTCCTTCGAGATCAGGTCACTCCAACGCCAGCCCTTGGGCAGGCTCTTCTCGGTGCCCGTCTCCTGGGCCATCTTGAGGAAGAGCAGGTAGGTCAGTTCGGTGACGTACTCGTGGTAGGTGATGCCGTCGTCGCGCAGCACATGGCAGAGATTCCAGAGCTTCGCGACGATGTCGTGCGTGTTGGTCATGCTGCGTCTTTCCAAACTTCTTCCTGGAGGTCGCCGAGCAGCTGCTCGAGTTTTCCTCCGAACACCTTGTTCATGCGGGCGAAGCCGCCCTGGGCCTTGAACTGGCCCCGGTCGAGGGCCTCACGGTCCACGATGGTCTCGACCTTCAGTTGCTTGCCGATGCGTTCCAGCCACTTCTTCTGTGGCGGCGTCCACTGCTGCATCGCCATGATCTTCTGCAGGGCCCGGTCCACCCGCTGCTCGTAGGGCACCAGAGGTGAGCCAATGGCCTGCTGCCGGATGAAGCCGATGATCGAAGCCGCGATGTCTTGGTTCTTCACCTGTGAGTACGCTGTCCGCAGCTTCGTCTCGCTGTAGCCAGCCTCGTCGAGCTTGAGCTTCAGCTCGCGCAGCTGCTGCCGGGTGAGGTCGCGAGGCCGCTGGGTGACGACCTTCAGCGCCTCGATGGCGTTCGCGTTCTCCTCGATGTAGGCCCGGAAGCCATCGAGGTAGTCCTCCGGCTTCGCGTTGCCTTCGCCGTAGCCTCGCCCCGTCTCGATCAGCTCGTCATCGTGGTCGGAGTAGAGGACGTTCCGTCCGCTGCTGGTCTTGAACTTGTCGAGGAAGGCCGCGACACCTTGGTGCTCCTCGAAAAAGGCCACGACCTCGGCCACATCGCCGGTCTGGAGCAGCTTGCTCACCTCCGCCGGATCGGCGCCCGCCAGCGTCTCGAAGGACTCCAGGTGCTTGCCCTTGATGCGGCCCTTCTTGGCCTGGAGCTTGGCGGTGATCTCGTCGATCACGCCCTTCTTGTGCCCCTCGTCCTCGACCGTCACCAGCTCCTCGACCAGCTGCTCGAAGGTGATGTGCGGACGGGTCACCACCGGCTTCATCGAGGTGTAGGGCTCCAGCGCCGAATACAGGTCCACGGCGTCGTAGATGCGGAAGACCTCCTTGCCGATGTCGGGGCACAGCCGGGTCGCTCGCCCCATCATCTGCTCGTAGAGAATGCGGCTCTTCACCCGCCGGATGAACACGAGGTTCGTGATCTCGGGGACGTCGATGCCGGTGGTCAGGAGGTCCACGGTCACGGCGACCTTGGGCAGCCGCTCGTTCTTGTAGCGGCGGATCTTGTCCAGGGGCTTGTCCGCCGCCCCGGTGATCTTCTGTACCGCGTCGTCCTCGACCTCGCCGTAGGCCTCGGTGAAGGCCTCCTTGAGCAGGTCCACCACCATGTCCGCGTGGGCGTCTGTAGCGCAGAAGATCATGGTCTTTCCGTCGAGCGACGGGTCGATCTGCTCGGCCAGGACCTCGCAGACGACCCGGTTGAAGCTCTCGGTGACGACCTTCGTGTTGAAGCCCTCGACCTCGATGTCGATCTCATCGGGGGTGTTGAACATCTGCAGCTGGCCCGAGGCCGTGTTGTAGACGCCGACCTCCTCACCGGTCTTCCAGTGGATGCCCTCCTGGCCGAGCTTCGTGACGATGCGGATGGGCGGCTCGTGGTCCACGAGGTAGCCATCGATCACCGCCTGCCGGTAGCCGTACTCGAAGATGGGCTTGCCGAAGATCTCGGTCGTGTGCAGGGCTGGCGTGGCGGTGAGCCCGATGCGGATCGAGTCGAAGTGGTCGAGCACCCTGCGGTACTTGCTGATGTACTCGGCCTCCGAGCGGAACTCGATCTCCGAGTCCGACATCTCCCGGTCGAGGTTGTAGCCCCGGTGGCACTCGTCCACGACGATGCAGTCGTACCAGTCCACCGGCACTGCCTCAGCGTCGTCCGAGGCGTACATCAGCCGCTTCACCATGCCCTGCACGGTGGCGACGTGGAGACGGGTGTCGGGCTCGGGCTTCAGGTCACCCAGCCCCTTCACGTCGTAGATCTCGGTGAGGCTCTGGAGGTTCTCCAGGCGCACGTCCTTGAAGGCATTCTCGGCCTGCTCCCCGAGGGCCGAACGATCCACGAGGAAGAGCACGCGGCGGAAGCGCCCGGCCTTCAGCAGCCGGTAGATGAGGCAGAGCGCCGTCCGGGTCTTGCCCGTGCCGGTTGCCATCGCGACCAGCATGTCCTGCTGGCCCTTCGCGATGGCCTGCTCGACGCTCGCCAGGGCGTCGTGCTGGTAGTCGCGGAGCGGCAGGTAGTCGGAGGGCTCGGTCTTCAGCTTGTCGTCGGCCTTCCCGTGGTCCTGGCCGAGCAGGTCGATGAGACCCTGCGGCGTGTACCAGCCTTCGAGTGGGCGAGGATGGTTCGTGGAGCGCCGGGCATCGAGGTACCAGATCCCGCTCTTCGTCTTGAGTTGCCGGAGGAAAGGCCGTCCGTTCGTGGCGAAGAGGAAGGGGATGACGTAGTCGCCCCAGGGCGAGCCCTCGGGCACATGCTCCTCGGTGGCCTTGTAGTCGCGGCTGTAGCGCTTCGCCTGCTCGATGGCGCCCGCCACGTCCTTGCGCTTGCGCTTGGCCTCGACCACAGCCACGGGGGTCAGGCCCACGAAAAGCACGTAGTCGGCGGGACCGGAGGCCGTCGGCCACTCGGCAATCGCCATGTTGCGACCCTTCGCCGGGCGGGCGCCTGCCTTGTAGGCAAGTGCGACGGTGTCGGCCTCCCAGCCTGCCTCTCGCAGCTGCTCGTCGATGAGCAGCCGGGTCTCGGACTCATCGAGATCGAGGTCGTCAGCGGCCTCCTGGGCCTGCTGGATGGCCGCCTGCACCGTCGCCCTGGGGGCAGCGGCGGTCTCGGCCTGGAGGGCCTCCATCTGCTGCGCGTGCTCGGCGTGCATCGCCGTGGCCCGCCCCTCGGCCTCGCCCGCAAGCTCAAGGGCGGCGGCGGCCTCTTCATAGGCAAACCGGGCGCGCTCCTCGGCCTCGACTCGCAGCTTCGCCTCCTGCGCAGCCGTCGCCTTCAACTTCGCGAGCTTCGCCTGCTGCTCGACCTCGCGCTGGCGCATCTCGGCAAGCTCGGCCTTCAGTGCGTTTCCGGCCTGGACCGGGTCGGGCGGCGGCACGAAGGGCCCCGACTTGAAGGCCTTGCTCTTGAACGCCCGCTGGAACCACACGCCGAGGCGCCAGGCCAGGCGTAGCTGGTGCAGAGCCTCCCGCTGTGTGCCCTCGACGTCGTGCACGGCCCGATTCCCGGCCTTTCGCAGCGAGTGGAAGAGGTCGCCGACCTCATGGTCTGTCACGCCGGAGTCTCGCAGCCGTCGCAGGAGGTCGATCTGCGCCTCCTCCGACGACGTGTAGATGCCTGTGCGTGCTGCGGCCTCACGAGCGAGCACCTCGCCGAGTTGCCGAAGCTTGATCAGGGCGACGCCAGGGTCCTCGAAGACGTAGCGCTCAGCACGGGCTCCTAGCTCGGCGAGCAGCGGATCGACGGCCGCAAGATGGCCGAAGTTCGGCGACGCCTTCGCTCCGGTCCCCGGTGCTTTGCCGCCCTGCCCCGCCATGATGCTCCCCGATTCCCGCGTGTGGATCGTCAGCCCGAAGACCCAAGGTATTCGTCAAAAGCCCGGGGGGAAACCCCACCAACGCGCTCGATCGCGGCCGAATGTCAGTTCAGGACAGAGGCGAGGTGCCAGGACCATGAGCGGGCAGCCTGCCGTCAGTTAGTCGGCCACCACCTTGGTGATATGTGGCCCGCCCCTCATCCTCAGGGCATGAGCATGCACTCGCGTTCCGAGGCCGCCGACCTGCTCGGCATCTCCGTGTCCAAGCTTCGCCGCCTACAGGCAGATGGCGACATCGAGTCCGAGGTCGATGACAGCGGCCGACACCACTTCGACCTCGACGACCTGCGTGAGCTAGCCGACGAGCGCGGCTTTGACTTCGCCGAGCCCGACGAGGAAGACGACGACGACGAGCCCGAGGTGCTCTCGCCGCCCAGCCCGACCCTCGAGCCACAGCCAGCACCCGTGGCCGGTGACCTAGCCGCCCGGGCCTTCAGGCTCTTCCAGGACGGAGCACCGCCAGTCGAGGTTGTGATCGCGCTGGAGATCACACCAGAGACCGCTGAGGCCCTGCAGGACGCCTGGGTCCGTATGACCGCGCGGGAGTTGCCGGTGTTGGGAGCCGAGGTGCGCCTGGCGGAAGTCGAGGACGACGTGGCCGGGCAGGCCGCGCAGCTGCGGGCCCTGGCGAGCGCTGTGGCCGATGTGCGGCGCGACCTGGAGGCGGTTCGGGCCGCTGCCTCGACCAGACGGGCTGGGTCTCATCCTCTGGGGCCGTGCCAGTGCGGTCGGGGCCTGGTCGTGCCCGCGAAGGTGGCCGTTTGCAGCGGCTGCCACGGGAGCTACTTGATGCCAGGCAGCTGACCTGCCGCCAAGCCTGTCGCGACAGCCGTCCGGCAGGGGCTCAGTCACCCCCCCTAAGGGGGGTGACTGCCACTCATCCGACAGGTGGCTGCCGGGGGTCTTGTCAGTTAGTGGCCAGATCGCTGGACCGATCCAGATCTGCAGCCGACCATGGAGGTACCTCTCGATCGAAAGGAAACCCATGCCCAAGACCCTCGAAGAGATCTACGCGGATCTGATGAACTACAGCCAGGAGCGTGTCGCCTCCTGCGAGACCACGCCCGGCGACGCCTGCGAGGCCGCCCGCCTGGAGGCCGAACGCCTCGCCCAGGCGGCTGCCGTCCTGCACCCGATCCCCACGAACAACGAGGGCGAGTAGTTGCGCCCTCGGGGGGCCGGGGGCGCCAGGCTTCATCGCCAGCTGCAGCCCCCGGCCCCTTCTCCTCCGTCATGCCTCGCCCGGTCCCCTTCAACGTCCCGCGTGACGAAGCGCAGCGCGTCTGCGCCGTGTACCTACGGGTGAGTACGGGCGAACAGAAGCTCTCACACCAGCTGCGCGAGCTTCGGCACGAGGCATTCCGCCGCCGCTGGCGCATCACTCACATCTACCGCGAGCGCCGAAGCGCAGCGAAGGCACGGCCCGCCTGGGAAGACCTCCGCGAGGATGCCAGGCGCCGCAAGTTTGGCGCGGTCCTTGTCTGGGCAATGGATCGCTGGGCCAGAGGCGGCGTCGCCGAGACCCTCACCAGCATCGAGGAGCTTGACCGTAGCAACGTCCGCTTCGCCTCGCTGCGAGAACCTTGGGCGGACACCGACTCGCCCGTGCGCGACCTCCTGCTCGCCGTCTTCGGGTGGGTGGCCCAGCAGGAGCGCCGGAGGATCTCGGAGCGCACCCGCGCCGGTCTCGATGCTGCCCGGCGCCGTGGCGTCCGCCTCGGCCGCCGACCCAAGGACGTAGACGCCGAGTTGATCGACCAGGTCGTCGCCGGGCACACCTCGGTGCGCAAGGCCGCCGCCGAGGCCGGGGTCTCGCGCGATGCCATCCGGCGCCGTGTCCGAGAGGTCCAGGCCGTCGCGCAGGCGCAATAGACCCCCTGGCGGGAATGCGACTGCGGCTGACCCCAGTGGATGGCGCCTACGAGAGCGCTACGGGTACCAAGGAGCGGCCGCCTGGCCCTGTCGGGATACTTCCGATTTGCCGCCCACTCCATTGGGCAAGAATAGAGGAGACGGCCCGCGAGGGAGTCGAACCCTCTTCCTCAGCCTAGCTATGGCCGGGACCTGTCCACCGGGCGGGCCGCCCCTCCCGACCGAGGCCGGTTGGGCCGTCCCTCCTCGTTCACAGCAGACCGCCTCCAACGACAGACTAGCCACAGGAAACCGCGAGTCAATACTTCCGCATTGCGCACACTCTGCAGTCGGCAACCTAGGTGGGCTCCCCTACGGCCTCTCCAATCCGATCTCGTCTTCGATCATCGCCAGGTTCGACGTCACTTCCTCCATCGTCCCGTCTAGATCATGCGCCTGTTGCAACAACTCCCGCGCCTCTCCAAGACGCCCATCCATCCTGTGCCGAAGCGCCTTCAGGTTAAGGACAGCTGCACGCTGCTTCGGGGTGAGATCCGCTGCGAGGATCGCCCTCACCTCGCTGTCTACCATCTGAAATTCGCCAGCGCGGAACAACAGACAGGAATAGTAGATGCGAAGATCCATCCCGCCAGCGACCAGCTTTCCACGCTCGATGCTCTCACCCGCCGTAACTCGAAATATCGGGGCAACGGACTCCGCCGTGAATAGCGGTTGTTCCATCCTTACTGCGGCCACCTTAACCCCGTAAGCGACCAGCTCGATCTCCATGCCGTCTACAACATGAAGGTCACTCCCCTCGTCGATATCGAGCCCGTACATCAGCAGCACCTGATGAAGGAGGTGCTGACTGTTGTGTCTCCTGGCCATCTCCATTTGCCCAATTTCCGAACCATGCGCATTCGCGGCCCTATAGATAGACCGCGCCTCCTCCTCGAACAGCAGGTGGTTTGCGGCGCGCGGAGACACCCTAGCAAGGCGCCTGAAAAGCCGCCCCAACTTTTCATCAGGGTCGCAATGAAAGTGGGCGCTCACTAAGTTCATGAGATGGCGCTCGGTACCGCGCGCGAAGTAGTCAGATAGAAGGAGAGGCTTCTCCTTTCCCGCACTTAGCATTCGGTCACAAATCGTGAGAAACGCCAGTTCGGTTTCGGCAAGACTCGCGGAGCCGCCTGATAGATCTAGCAGACCTCTCCGCGCCAGTTCTTCTGCCGTGGCGTCTACTTCTTCCTTTTCAGACGACAAATTCTCGGCAAGCTCACCGAGCCCTACAACGCCGCCATTCAGCATCGCGTATAGCAGCGCATCGCCGGCCTCTGGAATGGCCGAAAACGACGTGCCCTGCCCCTGCAGCAGCTTGTGCACCTCACCGGAGTGAATAAGCGAAGCCAGGTCATTCTCGATTCGTTCCCCGAGATTCCTCGCGCTGGTGAACTCCTGAAATAGGCTAGTGCCGGACACAGAAGCACGAAACTCAAGCACAGCCGCGAGCTGCTCGTCTGGGTCTTCGACCTCGCTGTTTGGAAGCCGCTTGAAGTAGAGCTTGATTGCCGGCCCTCCCCCACCGTCAAACCTCTCCTTCGCAATCCCATACTCCTCGGCCGTTCCCGATGCCGCTACTCCGTTTGGTGTTCCAAACCGACGCCCCATTAGACCGATAAAGACATCGGCTTGCTCCACGGCCGGGTTGATCAACTCCTGGGTTCGCTCTGCCGTGCCAGCAGGTAGATCTTCCCACCCAATCGGCTCGAACAGCACATCATTTGCGGTCGCCAGGAGCTCGTTGATGCGACGCACCGCCCGCTTTGCTGCCCGCCTCTCTGAATGCAGATCGCCCGGTGAGGCGATGAAGACCTTGATCACTTGCATCCGTTCCCAACCTCCCGGTACGTGCCCTAGGCGTAGAGGACCATGTCGGCAGCCTGAAATAGCTTCAATCCCTCTTTCCCGTGCCGCGCCGCCAATGAGGAGGCATACATCGCCAACGCTCCAGCGATCGCCCCATCGTCGTCGTCCTCAAACCCGATCCAAGCCAAAACAACTTCAGAGTATTCGTCGGCCTCATATCCTCCAACAACGCCAAATGACGCGAGCCGTTTGAATACCCTAGTCCCACGGCCCCTGCTCCACGCCCACATCTTTAGCGTTTCTTCATCCATTTCGACGCGCTCCCCGTTCAGTGCGCCGTAGCGACCAAACACCCAAAGCGCCTTCACTAGCTCCTGCTTGCTTGTTGCTTCTGACTCAATGATCCGAGAGAGCAGCCCATGCAACTTCTTCAAGCCCTCAGTGACCCACGCCTCTTCCTTCGGCTCAGCCTTGATCTCATCTGGAAGCGACAGGAGCTTTCCTGGAAAAGGAATGACATCGCCCATCTCTTCGCTAGAGCCTCCCGACGGGTTCTTGGCTCTGACGATTCCCTCCGAGAAGAGATATACAATATGCGCAAACTGGGCAGTAAGTTCATGGCAAACATCTCCTCCGTTCTCGAACGGCCATATCCAGTTCGACTCGGAGGCAGAATGCACAAGGTCAATGAAATCAAAGACCCGCACATCCTCAACCATGCTCGACACGTTTGCCTTTGCGCTGTCGCGGTAGATCTTCTTTGCTGTTTGAACTTCTTTTTTTACGAAGGTGAATATTGGAATTCTCCGTCTAGCTGCTCTCGTGTACTCCTCGTTCGTAATTGAGTTCTCGTTCCCAATATAGGTGCCGCCCCTTCGGCCACCGATGATCAAGACTAGGTAGTCGGACCGGTCAACCTCATCGAGGCATGCGTTGTGGGAATGTGAAACCGGAGCCACACCAAATCCCGGGTGATCGGAGGCCACAACATCCATCCCGAGATCTTCTAGATGGCGCCGAACCACATCTCGAACCTCTGACAAATCGAAGCAAGTCGAACTCAGGAAGATCCTCGGCTTTGTCACGGGGTGAGTTTCTCCATAGATGCGCCGTAAGCAAGCAAGGCACGTCCGCCCGGCGCGCAGACGCTCGCAGTTGTCATTTCCGCCCGTCGGAACCGAGCCTCTCCGAAAGCAGTCGCAGAATCAACTCCTCCTGGTGCACACAGACGATAACTTCTCGACCGTCCAGTCTCTGAAGACGGTGGCGTAGGATCGCCTTTCTGTCGGGAGGCGCGAGTCGCTCGCATATCTCGCACAGGTATTCGTATGGCTCCGCGGCGGCAGACCGTGGCGACTCGGGTTCGCCTGGTGGCCTCCAACCCGTTTCGCAAGTGGCCGAAAAACCAAGTGGATCGAAATCGCCTCGCAGCAATCGGCCTACGGTCTCTCCACTGTCTTCAAGCTCGTTGCCTGCGACCTCGGCAACGCTCGCGCGCCGGATAGAGGCCTGTTTCGCACGACTGTACGCCTCTGCCGCGACTCGCAACGCCGCAAGCACCCTCCCGCCCGCTCCCTCTTGCACAACCTCTATTTCGCCCGAGGCACCCATGGCCTCTGCAGTTGCGGCCAGGCGCTCCGCCTCAAGTTCTGACTCGCGAAGGCCATCCACTCTTGCGGTCTTCTTCTGGACGCTGCGCGACACTCGCCGGCAAACCTCGGCCTCTGCCCCGAGCAACTGTTGCTCCGCGAAGATCGACTCGACCTCGCCGCGACGATCGGTCGGCCCGTCAAAGGGCGCGCCGACGTCAACCAGATCTGCACCCGCGAGAGCCTCCGAGGCCACACCCAGTGCGCGAAGGAGCCCTTCGGCACCGCTCTCCTGCCGGAGCTTGTTCCACACCCACGACCAGCCCTTTGACCTGAGCAGAGGGCCGAGGATCTGCTTCACCCACCCAGGCAACTTCAAATAGACGCCAAGCCGGACTGCGTCCTCCTTGGACAGCTGCAACCGTCGCCCGTCAGCCCGTCTTCGGTACGCCTCACGGCGAAGGATGTACGCCGAGAGGAACTGGCCAGAAGTTGCTGGCTTGCGCTTCCGCCCGGCTCCTTTCCTGGCGCCGCCGCGACCAGTCTTTGAATTTGTTCCACGGTCCCGAGGCATAGGCAGGAGGTGCGACTCATGATTCGCAGCCACTTGCCCGATCCTAACACCTGGATGACGCCCGAGGAGGTCGCCGCAGCCGCAGGGATCTCCCTTGCCACACTGTGGCGGCGCGTCCGGGCTGGTCAGATTCAGCCGATCCATGCCCGTGGCCGGGCCTGGTTCACGAAGTCCGCTGCCGAGGCCCTGGTGGCCAAGGAGCAGTTCCGGCGGTCCGGCGCGTCGCGCTAGCTCGCCAAAACAAACGGCGCCCGGGTGCGATCCGAGCGCCGTGAACCCTCACATGGAGGAACGTATGTCTGTTTCGAACAATAGCACTGCCTGCACGAACGTGCAGCCCCTCGCATTCCTGGATGCCCTCTTCGAGGACCTCGACGGAGTCATCGAGGTGCGCATCCTCGGTGACTCCGCAGGTGCGGTTGTCCACCGCCGCTGGTTCGACAGCGCGGAAGACCTGGTAGAGGACCTGCCCGCGCTCACCGCGATGGCCGAGAGCGCCGGCGCCGGGATCTTCTTCGGCGTCCTGCCTCGCGGTGGTACCAACCAGAGTCGCGCCGAGCACGCCCTGCCCGGCCGTGTGGTGTGGGCCGACCTCGACTTCGACAAGTACGAGGGTGGCGAGGAGGAGGCGCGTGTGCGTCTGCACCAAGTTCCCTACCATCCTGTCGCCCGTGTGCACTCTGGTCACGGCCTCCACGCCTACTGGCTTCTCAACGAGACTCGGTCGCCGGAAGAACTGGTCGCGTTCTCCCAGACGATCCGTCGCATCCTGGGCAGCGACGCCGTTGCCGATGCGGCCCGCATCATGCGCCTGCCGGGCAGCGTGAACCGCAAGGATCCGGACAACCCCGTCGAGACGCACATCGAGATTTTCGAGTCGTACCAGCACTTCAATCCCGAGGAGTTCCGCGAGGCGCTGGAGGAGACCGCGCCCATGGCCTCCGAGCGGCCCCAGCACACCAGCTCTCCCCCGCCTCCGGTGGAATACGATGACGAGCTCCCCGCCGAGGTCGCCCGGCTCATGGTCGAGGACAACAAGCTGCGCAACCTCTTCCGTGGTCGCGGCAAGACCGGGCGGGACCGGCAGGGCAACCCGCTCGACGAGTCCAGCTCTGGCTACGACTTCAGCCTGGCTCTGCACCTCATCGAGGCCGGTATCACCGAGCCCCTGGCAATCGGGACGACCATCGCGTGTCGGCCCGACGGTGCGGCCTTGGCCAAGGGTGATCGCTACATCGCTCGGACCGTGGCCCGTGCTCTGGAGGCCGCCACCGCCGCCGAGGAGGACGATGCGGACGTCGAGGTCGATGCCGTCACGATCTACGAGTCGGACCCGGTGGTCGTCCTGTTCGAGGTCGAGGGTCGGACCTTCGAGGTCAACGCGTCGCAGCTCGCCACTCCGACGAAGTTCCGGGAGCGCTTCATCAACGCGGTCCACCGTGTGCCGACCTTGCAGAAAGGGCACGCCTGGACCGAGTGGGTGAACAGCGTCCTCGAGAATGCCGAGCGCGTCGAGCAGCCGCCGGAGGCTTCGACCGAGGCGGCCTTGCGCGAGGCGGTCCAGGACTTCATCAGCGGCCTGCCTGATTCGGACGAGCCTACGGCCTTGGACTCGCGGATCTACAGCCAGGACCGCGAGCAGTTCATCAGCCTCAAGATCGTGTTGGACGGCGTCAAGGAGGACCACGACGTCACGCGCACTACGCTCGCCGCGACGATGCGCGGCCTCGGCCACACCGGTGGCCACCGGATCCGCGTGGAGGTCGAGGGTCAGCGCACCCGCCAGGTCCGCGCCTGGCGCCTGGCGCCTGGCAGCAATCGCTCCGAAGCGACGGAGTCGCCCGAGCCGGTGACCGATGCCGGTGAGGAGCAGGAGGCGCAGCCGGACGAGGAGCAGGCCGACCAGGACGACTCCGAGGCGACGCCGAGCGACGGCACGGAGGCCGGTGACGCCTAGACACGCGCGTACGGGTTTTTTCAGTGCACTTCTTCTTCACCAAAAATCAGGTGTCACAGCGTCACAGTGTCACACCTGGCAGCATCTGCCGCCGGGGGGCGCGCGTGTGTGGGGTGATCTTCTTGCAGTTCGAAGACCATCGTGTGCGCGTGTGTTCTCCGGCGGCGCCATCTTCGGAGACCTGCTGATGCCCATGCCGGCCCACACTACGGTCTTTCTCGGACCCCCGGGCACAGGGAAGACCACCCGCCTGGTCGCCGTCGTGGCTGACCTGCAGCGGCGAGGTGTGCCCCTGGCCAGGACCGCCTTCCTGACCTTCACGGTGGCGGCCGCGAAGGAGGCTGTCGACCGGCTCAACCTTTGCGCAGCCGAGGAGGAGCCTCCGCCCTGGTTCTGCACGATCCACGCTGCCGCGAAACGCATTCTGAAGGTGCTTCACCCGGCCATCATGGACGCGGAGCAGTGGCTGGAGTTCGGGCACCTGCACGGCTACGAATTCACGCCCGGCATCTGGAGCAAGCGAGGTGTCGTTGAGGGTGGCAGTCGCCGCATGACCCGCCACGACGAGCTTCGCTACGTCTACGGGTGGGGTCGGGCACGAGGCCTGAATCTGCGGCGCTGCCTCGCGATCTGCCCCACCGTTGTCGATCGCTTCGACGCGGCCGTCTTCGCGCAGCGGGTCGAGCGGTTCAAGGCTGACCGCGACCTCGTCGACTTCCACGACCTGCTCTTTGATGTGCTCGCCTCCGGCACGCAGCTGCCCGTCACTGCTCTCATCATCGACGAGGCACAGGACCTGTCGCCCCTCCAGGCGCAGGTCGTCGAGCAGTGGGCCGCCTGCTGCGAGGAGGTCTACGTCGCCGGCGACGACGACCAGGCCATCTTCGGCTTCCAGGGCGGCGACGCCTCCTGGCTGCGCCGGTGTGCAGAGGGCGGCCACGTGGAGGTCCTTGGGCAGTCCCACCGTGTGCCCCACGCCGCCCACCAGATCGCTGGACAGATCATTCGCAGCAATCGCACACGCATCCCCAAGCGCTATGAGCCTACAGACTCGCCCGGGACTGTCGAGGTCATGACCCTGGATGAGGCCCTCGGCAGCCTAGACGGCCAGCAGCCCACGCTCGTGCTGGCCCGCAACTGGCTCTTCCTCCGTGGTGCCGCGAAGCAGCTCATCGAGGGCGATGTGCCGTTCATCGGCGAGGGCACTGACATCTGGCCGAACCCGTTGGCGAAGACCGGTCTCCTGCAGGCTCTGCGCGCGGCGACCGCCATCGTCTCGGGTACTGCCGTCGCTGCGGCCGACCTCGCCGCGCTCTCGCGGTGGCTGAAGGTGCCTGGTGGCTCAGGGCCCGGCAAGCGCACCCTTGGCGTTGTCTCGCCCGAGCGCGCTGGCGAGCTTCTCGGCCCCGGGCGGGTGTGCCAGCTGCGCGAGCACGGTCCTGCCGTGGTGGCACAGGGCCTGCCCGACCGCGAGTACGCATACATCGGTCGGATGGTTGCCAAGTACGGCGAAGTGCCCGAGCCGTGCATCCGTCTGACCACCATTCACCAGGCCAAAGGCCGCGAGGCCCCGACCGTGGTCGTGCTATCCGACATGACACGCGCGTCCCACGATGAGTTGCTCGACACCCGGCACGGCGGCAACGAGGCCGAGAATCGCGTGGCCTACGTCGCTGTGACCCGGACCAGTGACCGGCTCGTAATCGTTCGGCCGACCACGAGACGCTACTACCCATACCCGGGTCTGGGCGGTAGCGGCGTGCAGCTGGGTAGGGCCCTGCCGTGACCTGGGTGGCTCAGAGCGGCCTGGAGCCCTGCGTGGCCAGCGTTCAGACAGCCCCCCAGGATCAGTGGGCGTTCGGGCGCCGCCGGGGCCCCCAAGAGGGGATTCCGGCGCTCCGGTGCTGCCATGGCAGCGTGGACCCGCGCACCAGCAATGCCCGCCACCAGGCCCGGGTGGCCCGGTCCCGAGGGGCCGTTGTGGTTGGTAAGCGATCCGAGTACAGTCGAGTACATGGCTACTACTGTCATGCTCACCCTTCGCGTCCCGCCCGAGGTGCGCGATGCGCTGGACGAGGTCGCTGCGGACGAGACCCGCAGCCGCTCTCAAGCTGCCCTCCTCATGCTCGTCGACGCCCTGGTGGCTCGGGGCGCGATGAAGGCCGAGGAGGCCAGGGAGGCGCTGCGGCGCGGAGGGCCTCGTGGTGAGGGGCGCCGTGGCAAGAGGGGCGGCAAGTCGTGACCTGGACCTGCGCAGCCGGGGGTGGCGATCTTGAAGGCGCACCCCGATCTGCTGACCCGCAAGGAAGCGGCGGACTACCTGGCCGTGAGCAACTCGAAGCTCGCCCACGGATGGGGTCCACCACCGCTTCCGGGGTACGCGCGGCCCAAGATGTACTCGAAGGCGCACTGTGACGCCTTCATCGAGAGGCAGAAGGAGGAGGCATGGGCAGCAATAGCATCCGCGTCCACGGCGTCTACCTCTACCAGCGTGAAGGCTCGCGGTACTGGTGGGCGCGGTGGTGGGTCGACGGCGTCGAGTACCGGCGGAGCACGAAGTGCATCGATCAGGAAGCGGCTGCGGTCGAAGGTCGCCGACTCCGAGTCGAGTCCGAGCGGCCCCACGCTCGTCGTCGTGGACTAGGCCCGAGCCTGGAGGACGCAGCGGTCCACGACATCGCTCGAAGCGAAGCTCGGCAACACCATCCTGGCTACTCCAAGACGCTTGAGAGTCGCTGGGCAAAGATCATCGGGAAGCTCGGGGCGGGGACCGAGCTTGCCAGCCTCGATGGCGCCAAGCTCGATCGGTACGAGGAGCAGCGCCTCGCCGAGGGCATTCGCGGCCAGACCATCCGGCTGGAGATCGGCTGCTTGAAACGGGTGTGGCGCGCGCTGCTTCCGGGGACGCCCGAGCCGCGATGGCCGGTCGTTCGACGGTCGCCCAAGGATTCTCGGCTTCGTGGCCACCTCCGGCCGCTGGAGGACGTGAAGGCTGTCCTAGCCAACCTCGATCCCTACATTCGTGATCGCGTGCTGGTCGGGCTTCTGACTGGCTTGCGTGACGGCGAACTCGCGCGACTGCGCTACGACTGGGTCGAGCCCGCGCCCCCCGGGATCGGGGTACCAGCCATCCTCCGACTCCCTGACGACGCCACGAAAGATCGAGACGAGCGAATCGTGGGGCTGCCCGGGGCCGCTCTGGCCGCCATCAAGCGCCGCATGGAGGCCGACCCTGGACAGCCCGGGGTCTTTCCGGTTCGCAGCCACAAGCGGGCGCTGGCCACAGCATCGAAGAACGCTGGACTCACCTACAAGCTCACCTGGCGCGACCTGAGGCACACTCACGCGACACTCGCCCTGGTCGCAGGCGGCGACGTGACGGCCGTCAGGGATGCGCTGGGGCACGGTTCGCTGGAGGTCACGGACCACTACCTTTCCTCTACGCCAGCGCGGGTCGCTCAAGCAGCAGCGGCCGTCGAGCTACTCTTGAACGAGGCCGAATCGGCACAGCAAACCGGCACAGCTGACGAAGAGACCGACGACGAAAAGACGAAACCCCCCGACATCGCGGAGGGTTTCTGGCGCGCCCGGAGGGACTCGAACCCCCGACCCTCGGATCCGAAGTCCGATGCTCTATCCAGCTGAGCCACAGGCGCGTGGCCGGGGACTATCTGCGAGGGCCGGGGAGGGGTCAAGCGGGGGTCAGCGATCCCGGGGCAGCAGCCAGGCCAGACGCCGGATCGAAATCCCGAGGGCTGCCCAGAGGAGCGGCCCCCACAGCGGAAACGTGAAGAGGCTCGCTCCCTCGTAGCGGTAGAGCCCCGCCCGCAGCAGCATCGACTCGAGGAGGGCGTCGAGGAGGAGCAGCGCGCCGGCCAGGCGTAGATCGCCGAGCACCAGCCGGTCGCCGGGCTCTCGCTGGAAGACGAGGCGGAAGCCGAGGTAGGCGAGCACGATCAGGGTGAGCCAGCCCTCGGCGGTCGGCAGCAGCGCGGGCAGGAGCACCAGGGCCGCGACCGAGGTGCCCTCGCTGATCAGCAGGTTCAGCGCCGGGGTGGCCGGGCGGGGGGCGTCTCCCTCCAGCCAGGGCAGGGTGGCCAGCAGGGCGACCAGCGCGAAGAAGTAGACCGGCGCGATCCAGGCCGGGAAGCGCACGCCCTCCGGCAGGCTCCAGACGCCGGCCTGCAGGTGCACCCACTCGAGGGCGGCCCCGCCGGAGGCGGCGAGGGCGGCGCCGATCACGAGAGCGCCGAGACTGGGTCGAGGGGCGTGACGCACGACCTCCAACCTAGTCCATTTTGGGATTCCGCCCGAGGGGGCCGGGTCCTATGCTTCCCGCCGAGTATGCAACGCATGGAGATCGAGGTCTTCTCGCCGGGCGAGTTCGATTCGGAGCGGCACTACTACCCCCGCACGCTCAACGCCCAGATCCACCCGCAGGTCGCGGCCTTCCTGAAGATGTCGGTGGAGCGGGTGATCAGCCGCTACACCCACCTCCACCCGCGGGTGGACCCCGAGGCGCTGCGCAGGGTCCTCACCACCGAGCCGCGCCACCTGCGCTGGTCGGGCAGCGACATCTTCAACGTCTCCACCGAGGAGGGCGTGAAGCAGAAGCTCGTCATCGAGACGAACTCCTGCCCCTCGGGGCAGAAGTCCTTCCCTCTCCTCGAGGAGCACCACGAGGAGGGCGGCTACTGGCGCCTGCTCGAGCACACCTTCCTGCCCCTGGTCTCGGGCACCCTGCGCAAGGCGGACCGGGAAGGTACGGATGGCATCGTCGCGGTGCTCTTCGACAAGAACCGGATGGAGGCCTCGGGCTACGCCCAGGTGCTCGCCACCCTGATCGAGCGGCCGGTCCACCTGGTCCCGGCGCTCCTCTCCGACGAGGACCCGCCCCTCGTGGTGCGGGACCGCGAGCTCTACGTCCGGATGGACGGCGCCGAGCGCAAGGTGCTCTGCGCGTTCCGCTACGTCACCCAGCGGCCCTGGACCCGCCTGCCCCTCGACCTGAAGACGCCCCTGCTCAACCCGGTGGTCGCCTGCCTGGCCGGCGGCCGGAACAAGACCACCGCGGCCAAGGCCTACGAGATGTTCAACAGCGAGTACCGGGGCACGGGGCTCGAGATCCTCACCCCCGAGTCCTTCACCAACGTGCGCAAGCAGGCCGTGCCGCTGCGGGTGGAGCAGCTCGGCGGGCGGGCGGTGGTGAAGGTGCCCTACCTCAACGCCGGCCAGGGCATCTTCACGATCGTCAACAAGGAGGAGCTCGACGCCTTCATGGCGGAGAACCACCCCTACGACGAGTTCATCGTGCAGCAGCTGGTGGGCAACCACCGCTGGTCCTCGGAGGGACGCCGGGGAAAGGTCTTCAACATCGGCACCGTCCCCGACAAGAAGTCCCGGATCTACGTCTTCGATCTGCGCCTGATGGTGGGCTGGCAGGGCGAGTCCTTCGCGCCGATCGCCCTCTACGCCCGCCGCGCCCCGCGCCCGATGGAGGAGGAGCTGCACGCGGGAGAGGACTCCTGGTCGGTGCTGGGCACCAACCTCTCCATCCGCCTCGGCGCGGATCAGTGGGACACCGAGCCCGGCCGCCTGCTGATGATGGACCGGCGAGACTTCGCCCGCCTCGGCCTGGGGCTCGACGACCTGATCGACGCCTACGTCCAGGCGGTCTGCGCCAACCAGGCCATCGACACCCTCGCCCGGCGGCTGACGAAGCGCGGCGGGGGGCTGCGCCGGGAGCTCTTCCGCTCCCTCAACAACGATCAGGCGCTCCTCGACGAGATCGCCGCGGGATGAGCATGCAACCGATCACCCCCAAGCCCTCCCGCCGCTCCGAGCCGACCTACGAGCCCATCGACGTCGAGGCCTTCGAGCCCGGGACGCGCGCCGACCTGCGCCTGCCCCTCTACCGGGACGCGCTCGCCGCCGAGGTGAAGGCCCCCTTCGTGGTGGTGCGGGGCGCTCACCCCGGGCCGGTGGTCGGCCTCTGCGCGGCGGTCCACGGGGACGAGCTCAACGGCATCAACATCATCCACCACGTCCTCGAGTCCGCCGACCCCACGCAGATCCACGGCACGCTCCTCTGCGCGCCGGTGGTGAACGTGCCCGCCTACAACGCCGGTCAGCGCCGCTTCCCCGACGACAACCAGGACCTCAACCACCGCTTCCCCGGGAAGCCCGCGGGCACCCCCTCCGAGCAGTACGCCCGGGCCTTCGTGCGGACCTTCCTCGGCCCCTGCGACTACCTCATCGATCTGCACACGGCCTCCGAGGGCCGGGTGAACTCCCTCTACGTCCGCGTCGATCTCCACAACAAGAAGGCGCGCCGGATGGCCCTGCTGATGGGGCCGGACATCATCCTCCACGGCCGCAGCGGCGACGGCACCCTGCGCAACGCGGCGCGGGTGCGGGGCATCCCGGCGATCACCGTCGAGGCCGGCAACCCCGCCGTCTTCCAGGGGAGGATGGCGATGGAGGGCGAGGAGGGCATCCGCGCGATCCTCGCCGACCTCGGCGTGCTGCGGGGCAAGGAGGCCTCGGTGGACGCGCCCCCCGTGATCTGCCGCGCCTCGCGCTGGCTGCGGATCCGGGTCGGCGGCCTCCTCGAGAACCGCTTCTCCCTGCGCGAGAAGGTGAAGCAGGGGCAGGTGCTGGCCGCGGTGCGCGACCCCTTCGGCCACACCATCGCGACCTACAAGGCGCCGGCCGCCGGCATCGTCATCGGCATGAGCCGCTCCCCGGTGGCGGTCCCCGGCACCCGCTTCTGCCACCTCGGCGAGATCGGAGAGCCGCCTCCCCCCAGGAAGAAGGGCTAGGCCGTGCGCCTCTGGATCCTCTCCCACCTGCGGGACTCGCCGGGGGGCGCCTTCGCCGCCGCCGCGGCCCGCCGCCGGGGTCACGAGGTCGAGAGCTTCTGCACCGGTGACCTCGACCTCTACCTCGACGCCGAGGCGCCGCGCCTGCTGCGGGCGAAGGGGGGAGGGGAGCTGACCCTCCCCGAGGTCGCCTTCATCCGCATGGGGGGCTCCGCCCCGGAGGCCGCCTACGGGGTGCCCTGGGCCCTGCAGGTCGCGGGGGTGCCCTGCGTGAACACGGTGGCGACCAGCCGCACCTGCCGGGACAAGGCCCGCACCCTCACGGCCCTCTCCCTGGCCGGCGTGCCGATCCCCCGCACCGTGGTGCCCGGCGGGGAGGCGCGCTGGGAGGACTTCATCGCGCGCGTGCCCGGCCCGCCCTGGATCGTGAAGCCCGCGCTGGGCACCCAGGGGCTGGGGGTGGTGCTGGTCGAGAGCGAGGAGGCCCTCGAGGTCTCCCTCGCCGCCTACCGCGAGGCCGGCCTGCGAGTGATCGTGCAGGAGATGGTCGAGAGCTCCCGCGGCCGGGACGTGCGGGTGCTCGTCCTCGACGGCGAGGCGCGCCTCGCCATGCAGCGCAAGGCGGCGGGGGGCGACTTCCGCTCGAACCTCCACCAGGGCGGGACGGGCGAGCCCTTCGAGCTCACCCCCGAGATCCGGCGGGTGGCCGAGGCCGCGGCGCGCGCCGTGGGCGCGCAGGTGGCCGGCGTCGACGTGCTCTTCGGGCCCGAGGGGCCGCTGGTCTGCGAGGTCAACGGCTCGCCGGGCCTGCGGGGGATCGAGCGGGCCACCGGGGTCGAGGCCTCCGCGCTGGTCATCGAGGTGCTGGAGCGGGCGGCGGCGCGCTCTGCAGGCTGACGCTCCACCGGGCGCCCCGCGAGCGGAAGTCGCTCGAGAGCTCGAGCTCCCAGGCGGCCTCGATCAGGCAGGCGAGGGCCTTGCCCTCCTCCTCGCCGGAGGCCACCCCGCGCGGCGCCACCTCGACCACCTCGTCGAGGGTCGACTCCAGCGAGAGGGTCACCGGCCGCTCGCCGCCGCAGCCGCGCCAGGCGGGCTCGAGGCGCTCGCGCAGCCAGGCCACGTGGTCGAAGAAGACGCCCCCCATCGCGCAGCCCGCGCCGCCGATGCCCATGCCCCGGGCGCCGAAGCCGCCGAGGCCCATCCCGCCGTGCCAGTCGAGGCCCTCGGTGGAGGGGCGCACGCCGGGCTCGATGGCGAGGTAGGAGGTCACCGGTGAGACCGCGCCGCCGCGCATCGCCAGCACCATCATCTCCTCCTCGCCGAGCTCGTCGAGGAGCTCGGAGCCGAAGAAGAGGGCGGACCAGAGGTCGCCCGCCGGCTCGGTCGGCCGCACCATCCGCACCACCGGCTCGGTCCAGAGCAGGCCGCTCACCGAGAGGTAGGGCACCGCCCGGTCGGTGATCTCCAGGTGGGTGAAGCCCTCGCCCTCCTCGAGGCGGCCGTCGAGCTCGCCGGTGAGGCTCCCGCCTTCCTCCACCGCCGGCAGGCCGGGCGCGTGCACCTCGAAGAAGTCGAAGGCCACCGGCCGGGCCAGCTCCTCCCAGGTGTCGCGCAGGTCCAGCTCGTCCGCGGGGTCGGCGCTGGCCCGGGCGTCCCAGACCAGCCCGCCCGTCTCGCCCACCACCTCCGACCAGGCGTGGTCGTCGATCCGCCGGACGCCGCTGCCCTGCGGCTCGACGAGGCCGACGTGGACCAGCGCCTCGCTGCGGGGCAGGAGGGGGTGGGTGGACTGCGGCGTCACCGCCTCGCGGGTCAGCAGGTCGGTGAGCACCAGCACCCGCCGCTCGGCCCGGGCCGGCGCGGCGGCCAGCAGCTCGTCCGCCCGCTTCAGGGCGGCGTCGAGGTGGCTGCCGTTGCGGCGGAGGGGCTCGAGCTCGTCGAGCAGCCGGGCGGCGGCGGGGACGCCCACGAAGGAGGGGGCCCGGGCCGTCGGATCGCGCACCTCCCGGTCGAAGGTGAGCACCTTCACCCGGGCGTCGGGGAAGTGGGAGAGCCAGGCCCGGGCGGCGGCGGCCTGCGCGCGGACGGTCTCCTCGGAGAGCGAGCGGGAGTGATCGAGGATCACCACCAGGTAGGCGCCGCGCGGGACGCGGGAGAGGCGCGGGGCCGCCGTGCTGCGCAGGTGGGTCACCCAGCGGCCGTGGCGGGTGCTGGCCACGGCCAGCTCGCTGTCGAGGCGGGGGACGTCCCGCGGCTCGAGGGAGAGCTCCACCGGGGCGTCGGTGTGGCCCTCGGTGAGCAGGAAGCGATCGTCGGTCTGCAGGGGCTGACCCTCGAGCTGCACCCGGTCGCCGGTCTCGGCCGCCCGGGCCGTGACGACCGCCGGCCGCCCGGCCAGGGTGAGGCCGGAGAGCTCGAGGCGGTAGCGGCCCTCCTCGTAGGGGGTCGGGAGCTCGAGCTCGTACTCGAAGGTGAGCTGCCCGTGGGCGGGCACCGGGAAGACCTGCAGGAGCAGGTTGCGCTGGTCGCGCCAGGAGAGGAGGGCGGGGTCCTTGGGGTAGGCCCCGCCGATGCCGGTGAGCTCGCGATACTTCTCGGCGGCGGCCTCCGCCTCCATCAGCTCACCCTCGAACCAGCGATCCTTGCCCTTCGTCCGCAGGGCCGTGGCCACCGCGCCCTCGGGCAGCTCCAGGCTCAGCAGGGCCTGATCGCTCTTGCCGCCGGGGTTCGCCACGGTGCGCCGCACCCGCAGGTGGGCGTGCCCCCGGTGGAGGGTCACCTCGATCCGGTGCGCCACCTCCGAGAGCTCGAAGCGCGAGCCCGAGAGCCGGTCGGCCGCGGCCCGGGAAGGAAGGAGAAGCAAGGGCCCGCAGAGGACCAGGAGAACCACCCGCCAGTGTCTCATGGGGTCTTCGACCGCCAGAGCGTGGGGAGGTTCCGTCAGTAGAAGAGGTCGAGCAGGTGGATCAGGCCGTCCAGGATCGAGGGCCCCCCCTTGCTCCCCTCCGTCAGGCCGGTGGTCGTCGGGAGGTAGGGGTTGCCGCTGCCGTGCCGGCCCGGCATGAGGGGGACCGAGGTGGCGAAGTCCTGCCGCCCGTAGCACGAGCCGCAGGCCAGGCCGTTGGTGGTGGCGGTGAGCAGGTCCGGGCTGAAGACCTCCCCGCAGCCCACGCAGCGGGTGGTGTAGCGGCTCACCTGGCTCTGGGCCGCGCCGCTCTGGATCTTCTTGCGGGTGGCCGGCTCGAGCTCGCTGCTGTCGAGGTAGACGCCTCCGCAGCCGCCGCAGAGGTCCACCGGCACCACGCCGAGGTTGGCCGCGCCCATGGGGGTGTCCTCGCAGCGGGCGCACTGCCGCCCGAGCCCCCGGCCGCTGCCCGTGAGCGGCAGGGGGTGCTCGAGGATCAGCTCGATCTCCCCCCGATCGAAGTAGGTCCCGCCGCAGAAGAGGCAGTAGTCGACCTCGGCGGTCTCCAGCTGGAGGACCTGCATCAGGCTCTGGCAACCGGGGCAGACGACGCGCTGGGTGCTCATCCCTCCTCTATAGCCCGGCCGGGAGGTCGGGAGGGCAAGACGCCCCTCCCTTGGGCTATGCTGGTGATCGTCTGGGAGGACGTCTTCGATGCGATACCTGCGCCTGCTGCCACTGCTCTTGCTTCTGCTCTCCGCCGCCTGCGGAGAGGACATCGTGCCCGAGTGCAAGTGCCGGGCGGACACCACCTGCCAGGCCGGCCAGTACTGCGAGAACTGCGCCTGCCGCGACTTCTGCACCGACAACGCCGGCTGCCCCGTCGAGCAGCCCAACTGCAACGTCGCGACGGGGCGCTGCTTCGGGACCTGCGCCACCGACGCCGACTGCCTCGATCCCGATCTGCCCGTCTGCGATCCCACCAGCGGGCTCTGCCAGGGCGCCTGCCCGGCCACCGCCTGTCCGTCGGTGAAGCCGAACTGCGATCCCGCCACCGGGCGCTGCGGCGGCCCCTGCGTCACGGCGGCCGACTGCCCCGACCCGGCCTTCCCGGTCTGCGATCCCGACACCGGCCTCTGCCAGGGAGCCTGCCCGGGGGTGGCCTGCCCGGTCGCCCTGCCGATCTGCGATGCGGCCACCGGGGCCTGCCTGCCGCCCTGCACCGACAACGCGGGCTGCCCGGACGCGGCCCAGCCCAACTGCGATCCGACCCCGGGCTCCTGCTACGACGCGTGCACCACCCAGGCGGGCTGCCCCCTGCCGGCCGTCCCGAACTGCCAGAGCTCGGACGGCGTCTGCCAGGCGCCCTGCGCCACCGCGGCCGACTGCCCCGACGCCGCCTGGCCGGTCTGCGATCCCGGCTCCGGGATCTGCCAGGGCGCCTGCCCGGCGACCGCCTGCCCCGCGGCGCTGCCGATCTGCGATCCCGCGAGCGGCGCGTGCCTGCCGCCCTGCACCGACAACACCGGGTGCCCCGACGCGACCGAGCCGAACTGCGATCCGACGCCGGGCGCCTGCTACGCCGCCTGCACCGATCAGGCGGGCTGCCCCCTGACGGCGGCGCCGAACTGCCAGACCTCGGACGGCGTCTGCCAGGGGCCCTGCGCCACGGCGGCCGACTGCCCGGACAGCACCTGGCCGGTCTGCGATCCGGCGACGGGGATCTGCCAGGGCGCCTGCCCGGCCGCCGCCTGCCCCGCGGCCCTGCCGGTCTGCAACCCGGCCACCGGCGCCTGCCTGCCGCCCTGCACCGACAACACCGGCTGCCCCGACGCCGCGGCGCCGAACTGCGATCCGACCCCGGGCACCTGCTACGGCGCCTGCGCCACCAACGCCGACTGCGTCCTCCCGGCGGCGCCGAACTGCGACAGCAGCAACGGCGTCTGCGGCGCCCCCTGCGCCACGGCGGCGGACTGCCCGGCCAACGCCCCGGTCTGTGATCCGACGAGCGGCCTGTGCCAGGGCGCCTGCCCGGCCACCGCCTGCCCGGCGGCGCTGCCGGTCTGCAACCCGACCACCGGCGCCTGCCTGCCGCCCTGCACCGACAACACGGGCTGCCCCGACGCCGCGGCGCCGAACTGCGATCCGACCCTTGGCACCTGCTACGTCGCCTGCACCGACAACGCCGGCTGCCCCCTGGCCGCCGCGCCCAACTGCGACAGCAGCAACGGCGTCTGCGGCCCGCCCTGCGCCACCTCCGCCGACTGCCCGGCCAACCTGCCGGTCTGCGATCCGAGCTCCGGCATCTGCCAGGGGTCCTGCCCCGGCACCGCCTGTCCGGTGAGCATGCCCGTCTGCGATCCCTCCACCGGGGCCTGCCAGCTCCCCTGCTCGGACAACAGCGGCTGCCCGGATCCGGTGAACCCCAACTGCGGCTCCGCCGGCACCTGCTTCCCGGCCTGCACCGCCCACGCCGACTGCACCAACGCCAGCTACCCCAACTGCCAGCTCGATCCGGCCCTGGCCAACCAGGGGCACTGCCTCCTGCCCTGCGCCCAGAACAGCGACTGCGCCGGCACGGCCTACCCCAACTGCGACGTGCCCGCCGGCGGCGTCTGCATCCCGCCCTGCACCACCAACGCCGACTGCCCCGGGGCGCTGCTCTGCGAGCTCGCCACCGGCCTCTGCGTGGATCCCCAGTGCGCCATCGACAGCGACTGCAACCCGCCGACCGAGGTCTGCGAGGGCGGGTGGTGCGTGCCCGGCTGCAGCGCCCACACCGACTGCGCCGCCAGCGACCGCTGCCGCCTGCGCAGCGCGCCCCTCTACCACTGCGAGCCGAGGGACTGCACCACCGACGCCGAGTGCAGCCCGCCGATGACGGTCTGCGACACCGACGGCCTCGTGCAGCCGGCCGGCGGCGGCTACTGCGACCCGGGCTGCGCCGACGACTACGACTGCCCGGTCGGCTACGTCTGCAACGCCGGCACCGGCGCCTGCAGCCCCGGCAACTACGGCGACGTCGGCCAACCCTGCCCCTCGGGCAACTGCGCCAACTGCGCCTCGGGCCGGGGCATCGACGACGGCACCGGCAGCGTGGTCTGCACCGCCTACTGCTGCGAGCAGCGCTCCTGCCCCGCCGACTACGCCTGCCGGCCGGTGGATGCGGGGGGCGTCAACATGTACGTCGACGTCTGCGCGCCCCTCGAGGCGGGCAACGGCAATCGTCGCAAGGGGGCGACCTGCAGCGTGGCCACCGACTGCCGCTCGAACGTCTGCCTCGGCACCCAGTGCGAGGAGACCTGCTGCGAGGACTCCACCTGCGACGTCGGCCGCCACTGCGGCGCCCGGGGCGCGCAGGTCACCTCCTGCTCCATCGGCACGCCCGCCACCGATCTCGGCGGCCAGGGCTGCCTGGTGCCCGTCGGCTCGCCCACCCGGGTCTGCAACAGCCGGATGTGCTTCGGGCGCTTCCAGCCCGACACCGCCTGCACCGACGTCTCCCAGTGCACCGATCAGGCCTACGACTACTACTGTGGGCCCTTCCAGGGCGATCCGACCATCAACGACTGCGTCTACGACTACTGCACCGCCCACTGCTGCACGACCGCCGACTGCGGCGGGGCCATCGACGGTGAGCGCTACTTCTGCGGGAAGCGGCAGTTCGGCAGCGCCGGCGAGGTCAACGTCTGCCTGCTGACCACCACCACCGGCACCAAGGTCGAGGGCGAGGCCTGCGCCGGAGCGGGCGAGTGCCTCTCGAACTACTGCAACGGGGTCTGCCGCGAGCGCTGCTGCACGGACGCCGACTGCACCAACGGCACCTACCCCCGCTGCGGGGTCGAGCTGCTGCCCTCGGGGCAGGGGTCGCGCTACGTGAACGTCTGTGTACCCTGATGGGCTGTGAGCTTCGAGCTTTGAGCCTCGGGCTCGGTAGGCCCGGAATCCCACCTGATTCTCGCTAGTTGCTCGTAGCTCACAGCTCGTAGCTCGCAGCCCGAAACGGCCCGCTTGACGGCCGCGCTCACAGCGCCTACGTACCCGGACTTCGTACGTAAATTCAGGCGAGCGTGGCGGAACTGGTAGACGCGCCAGATTTAGGATCTGGTGACTTGACGTCGTGTGGGTTCGAGTCCCTCCGCTCGCACAATAGGTCCCTCGAGACAGGGGAAGACGAGAGATGACGGCAGCAGAGACTGGATCCCAGATGAAGATCACCGTGGAGGAGCTCTCCCCCATCCTGCGCAAGGTCGAGGTGGAGGTGCCGGTGAGCACCGTCGACAAGGCCCTGGACGCGGCCTACCGGGCCGTGGGCAAGCGGGCCCGGATCAAGGGCTTCCGGCCCGGGAAGGTGCCCCGGCGGGTCCTCGAGCGCTACTACGGCCACGACGTGGCCCACGAGGTCGCCGAGCAGCTGGTCCGCGACACCTGGCCCGAGGCCGTCGAGCACGAGAAGCTCGAGCCGGTCGCGACCCCCGAGGTCGAGGAGCCGGGCCACGTGACGAAGGGCGCGCCCTGGACCTACGTGGCCAAGGTCGAGGTCCTGCCGCCGATCAAGGTGACCGCCTACCAGGGGCTCTCCGGTGAGACCCTGAAGGTCGAGGTCGCCGACACCGAGATCGACGGCGAGATCGACCGCCTGCGCGAGGCCATGGCCCAGCTGGTGCCGGTCGAGGACCGCGAGGAGGTCCAGGAGGGCGACTACGTCGCCGCCGACGTCGAGGCCACCCTCGAGGGGGAGGCCTTCCCCCAGGGCAGCGGCGAGGAGATCGTCTTCGAGGTCGCCGAGGGTGAGGTCACCCGCGGACGCCTCCCCGAGGCCGCCGGCCGCAAGGTGGGCGAGGTCGTGGAGCTCGACCGGGACTTCGAGGAGGACCACCCGGCCGAGGCCGTGCAGGGCAAGAGCGCCCACTTCGCCATCACCCTCAAGCAGATCCGCAAGAAGGAGATGCCGGCGGCGGACGACGAGCTGGCCAAGGACCTGGGCGAGGATGGGGTCGACTCCCTCCTGGCGCTCCGGGGCCACATCCGCCAGCGCCTCCTCGACCAGCGCAAGAGCGCGGCCGAGCGGCGCCTGAAGGACAGCCTGGTCAAGGATCTGGTCGAGAAGAACCCCCTCGACGTGCCGGCCAGCCTGGTCGACCGCACCGCCGAGGCCATGATCCGGCCCTACCTGAGCCAGATGATGCAGGCCGGGATGGACCCCAAGGCCCTCGCCGCCAACCTGGACCTCACCAGCATGCTGGCCGAGGCCCGGCCGAGCGCCGAGCTGGCCGTGAAGGGCTCCCTGCTCCTGCGGGCGGTCGCCGACGCGGAGAAGCTCGAGGTGTCCGACGAGGACATCGAGACGCACTTCGAGGAGCTCTCCAAGAGCAGCGGCCAGCCGGTGGACAAGGTGAAGGCCGCCTTCGACAAGGATCCCGACGAGCGCCGCTCCCTGGAGCGCCGCCTGGTGGAGGACAAGGCCCTGGCGTTCATCGAGGAGAAGGCCAAGATCTCCGAGGTGGAAGTCGGGAAGGAAACCGGCGAAGCTGCCGTTTCCGAGTAAACCAACTCCCCGAGGAAGCGATCATGCCCTTCATCCCGAACCCCATCGTCGTCGAGCAGACCAACCGTGGTGTCTTCCAGTACGACATCTACTCCCGGCTGCTGAAGGACCGCATCGTCTTCCTGGGCACCCCGGTGAACGACGACGTGGCCAACGTGATCATCGGCCAGCTGCTCTTCCTCGACGCCGACGATCCGGACAAGGACATCAACCTCTACATCAACAGCCCGGGGGGCGCGGTCACGGCCGGCCTCGCGATCTACGACACGATGCAGTACGTGCGGTCCCCGGTCTCGACCATCTGCGTCGGCCAGTGCGCCTCCATGGGGGCGGTCCTGCTGGCGGCGGGCGAGAAGGGCAAGCGCTTCGCCCTGCCCAACTCCCGGGTGATGATCCACCAGCCCCTCGGCGGCTTCTCCGGCCAGGCCTCGGACATCGAGATCCACGCCAAGGAGATCATGCACATCAAGAACCGGCTCAACGAGATCCTCGCCAGCCACACGGGCCAGGACCTCGAGCGGATCGCCCGGGACACGGATCGGGACAACTTCATGAGCGCGGCGGCCGCGATGGAGTATGGTCTGATCGACGAGGTCGTGACCGGCCAGGCCCAGCGGGCTGGCGAGTCCGGCAAGGACAAGTAGAGAGTCAGGAGGACTCGTGGCCGAGAAGCGAGAAGGGCAGAGCCTGTGTTGCTCCTTCTGCGGGAAGTCGCAGAAGGAGGTGAAGAAGCTCATCGCCGGCCCGACGGTCTACATCTGCGACGAGTGCATCGGCCTCTGCAACGACATCATCGCGGAGGAGATGGACCGCGAGGAGCAGGTCGACGGGAAGCTGCGCATCCCCCGGCCCTCCGAGATCAAGGCGGTCCTCGACGAGTACGTCATCGGCCAGGAGCGGGCCAAGAAGGTGATGTCCGTCGCGGTGCACAACCACTACAAGCGGATCGAGAGCTCGGTGGAGCTCGACGACGTCGAGCTGCAGAAGAGCAACATCCTGCTCATCGGGCCCACCGGCTGCGGCAAGACCCTGATCGCCCAGACCCTCGCCCGCCTCCTCAACGTCCCCTTCACCATCGCCGACGCCACGACCCTCACCGAGGCGGGCTACGTCGGTGAGGACGTCGAGAACATCATCGTCAACCTGCTCCAGGCGGCCGATCACGACATCGAGCGCGCCCAGCGCGGCATCGTCTACATCGACGAGATCGACAAGATCGCCCGCAAGTCCGAGAACCCCTCGATCACCCGGGACGTCTCGGGCGAGGGCGTGCAGCAGGCCCTGCTGAAGATCATCGAGGGCACCGTGGCCAACGTGCCCCCGAAGGGCGGCCGCAAGCACCCCCAGCAGGAGTTCCTGCAGGTCGACACCACCAACATCCTCTTCATCTGTGGCGGCGCCTTCACCGGCCTCGAGGAGATCATCGACCGGCGCAAGGGCGAGTTCTCCATGGGCTTCGGGAAGAAGGTCACGGTGAAGGGCGAGCGGAACGCCGGCGACATCCTCAAGGAGGTGCAGCCGGAGGACCTGCTCAAGTTCGGCCTCATCCCCGAGTTCATCGGGCGCCTCCCGGTGGTCGCGACCATGGAGGAGCTCTCCGCCGACATGCTGGTGGAGATCCTCACCGTGCCGCGCAACGCGCTGGTGAAGCAGTACCGGCGCCTGATGGAGCTCGACGGCGTCCAGCTGAAGTTCACCGACGAGGCCCTCCGGGCGGTCGCCGAGGAGGCGATCACCAACAAGGCGGGCGCGCGGGGGCTGCGGGCCGTGCTCGAGCGCGCCATGCTGGACGTGATGTACGACATCCCCAGCAACCGGCGGATCCGCGAGGTCGTGATCAACGAGGACGTGATCCGCAAGCGGGAAGAGCCGCTGCTCCTCTACGGCGACGCCGCCTGACCCGGCTCCGAGTCGTCTCTCCCTGAAGCAAAAGAGAAGTCATGAGTGAGAACCAGGGTTCCGGTCGTCTGCTCCCTCTGCTCCCCCTGCGCGACATCGTCGTCTTCCCGCACATGGTGGTGCCCCTCTTCGTGGGCCGGAAGAAGTCCATCGCCGCCCTCGAGGAGGCGATGGCGCACGACAAGGAGATCCTGCTCTGCGCCCAGCGGCGGGCGAAGGTGAACGACCCGACGCCCACCGAGATCTTCGGCCTGGGCACCGTGGGCAACATCATCCAGCTGCTGCGCCTGCCCGACGGCACGGTGAAGGTGCTGGTCGAGGGCAAGCAGCGCGCCCGGATCACCAAGTACGTCTCCTCGGAGCCCTTCTTCCTCTGCGAGGCCGAGCTCGTCGAGGAGCAGTGGGAAGAGACGGTGCAGCTCGAGGCGCTGGTGCGCAGCGTGCACACCACCTTCGAGACCTACGTGAAGCTCAACAAGCGGATCCCCCCCGAGATGCTGATGAGCGTCGCGACCATCGAGGATCCCGCGCGCCTGGCCGACACCATCGTCGCCCACCTCTCGCTGAAGCTGAACGACAAGCAGGAGATCCTCGAGATCGAGTCTCCGGTGACGCGCCTCGAGCGGCTCTACGAGCTCATGCAGGGCGAGATCGAGATCCTCCAGGTGGAGAAGAAGATCCGCACCCGCGTGAAGAAGCAGATGGAGAAGTCGCAGAAGGAGTACTACCTCAACGAGCAGATGCAGGCGATCCAGAAGGAGCTCGGGGAGCGCGACGAGTTCAAGAACGAGCTGCAGGAGCTCGAGGCCCAGATCGAGAAGAAGAAGATGCCCGAGGAGGCAGCCGACCGCTGCCGCAAGGAGCTGCGCAAGCTGAAGATGATGTCGCCGATGGCCGCCGAGGCCACGGTGGTGCGCAACTACATCGACTGGATGCTGGCGCTGCCCTGGCTGGAGGACACCGACGACAACGAGGACATGGACCACGCCGAGGCGGTCCTCGACGAGGACCACTACGGGCTGAAGAAGCCCAAGGAGCGGATCCTCGAGTACCTCGCGGTGCAGGCCCTGGTGGACAAGATGAAGGGCCCCATCCTCTGCCTGGTGGGCCCCCCCGGGGTGGGCAAGACCTCCCTGGGTCGCAGCATCGCCCGGGCGCTCGAGCGCAAGTTCGTTCGCGTCTCCCTGGGCGGCGTGCGAGACGAGGCCGAGATCCGCGGCCACCGCCGCACCTACATCGGCGCCCTGCCGGGCAAGATGCTGCAGATGATGAAGAAGGCCGGCTCGGGCAACCCGGTCTTCCTCCTCGACGAGGTGGACAAGATGTCCGCCGACTTCCGGGGGGACCCCTCCTCGGCGCTGCTCGAGGTGCTCGATCCCGAGCAGAACGACACCTTCAACGACCACTACCTCGACCTGGACTATGACCTCTCCCGCGTGATGTTCGTCTGCACGGCGAACACCCTCCACGGGATCCCGGCGCCCCTGCAGGACCGGATGGAGATCATCCAGCTCGCCGGCTACACCGACCTCGAGAAGCTGGCGATCGCCAAGAAGTACCTGGTGCCCAAGCAGATCGAGGCCAACGGCCTCTCCCGGGTGAAGAAGCTGACCTTCACCGACGGCGCCCTGCTGCACATCATCCACCACTACACGCGCGAGGCGGGGGTGCGGAACCTGGAGCGGGAGATCGCATCCGTCTGCCGGAAGATCGCCCGCGACGTGCTCAAGAAGGGCGGCGACCGCACCTTCCGGGTGGACGAGCGGCGGGTCGAGAAGTTCCTGGGCGTGCCGAGGTTCCGCTACCGCAGCACCGAGACCGAGGACCGGGTGGGGCTGGTCAACGGCCTGGCCTGGACCGCCTACGGCGGCCAGGTCCTCACCGCCGAGGTCTCCACCATGCCGGGCAAGGGCAAGCTGCTGCTCACCGGCAAGCTCGGTGAGGTCATGCAGGAGAGCGCCCAGGCGGCGATGAGCTACGTGCGCTCGCGCGCCGAGCGCTTCGGCCTCGACCCGGCCTTCTACGAGAAGGCCGATCTGCACATCCACTTCCCGGAGGGCGCGATCCCCAAGGACGGCCCCTCCGCCGGCACCGCCATGGCCACCTGCCTGGTCTCGGCCCTCACCGGCATCGCCGTCCGGCGGGACATCGCCATGACCGGCGAGATCTCCCTCCAGGGGCGGGTGCTGGAGATCGGCGGCCTCAAGGAGAAGGCGCTCGCCGCCCACCGGGCCGAGCTGCGCAAGATCCTGGTGCCCAAGGAGAACGAGAAGGACCTCGTGGACATCCCGAAGAAGATCCGGGACGCCCTCGAGATCGTCTGCGTCGAGCACATGGACGAGGTCCTGACCCACGCCCTGGTCCTCGACGATCCGGGTGAGCTCTTCCGCAAGGCCCCGGCGGCGGTCAGCGAGGCGGCCGAGGCCGAGCCCGGCACCGTCGAGCACTGAAGCAGCGGGCGCGCGAGAGCGAAGGGAGGCCCCCCTCCGCCCTGGTGGGCGGGGTGGGGCCTTTTCCGCTAAGCTGCGCCCCCGTTGTTCTGGATCCCCGATAGGAGGACGCGATGCGTTGGGCCACCCTGGCGATGGCGGTGCTGATGGCGAGCTGTGCGACGAAGGGGGCCAAGGCCCCGGAGAACGACCCCACCGCGGTGGCGGCTCCGAAGTACGACTACCCGGCGGCCCGCCGGAGCGACGTGAAGGACACCTACCACGGCGTCGAGGTGGCGGACCCCTATCGCTGGCTGGAGGATCCGGACAGCGAGGAGAGCCGCGCCTGGATCGACGCCGAGAACGCCATCACCTTCGGCTTCCTCGAGAAGGTCGGCGCGCGCGACGCCATCCGCGAGCGCGCCCGGGCGCTCTGGGACTACGAGAAGTTCGGCGTGCCGGTGGAGGAGGGCGGGCGGCTCTTCTACGAGTACAACCCGGGCCTGCTCAACCAGGAGCAGATCTTCGTGAAGGACTCGGCCGACGCCGAGGCCCGACTCCTCCTCGATCCCAACACCCTCTCGGCGGACGGCACCGTGGCCGTCTCGGCCTGGTCGGTCAGCCGGGACGGTGAGCACCTGGCCTACGCGCTCTCCTCCTCGGGCTCGGACTGGAAGACCTGGAAGGTGCGCAAGGTCGACGACGGGACCGACCTCCCGGACGAGGTGAAGTGGAGCAAGTTCTCCGGCGCCGCCTGGGCGGCGGACGGCTCGGGCTTCTACTACGGCGCCTACGACGCGCCGAAGAGCGAGGAGGAGGAGAAGCAGGGGGCCAACTTCTTCCAGAAGCTCTACTTCCACACCCTGGGCAAGCCCCAGTCCGAGGACCGCCTGGTCTACGAGCGCAAGGACCACAAGGAGTGGGGCTTCGACGCCCAGGTGACCGAGGACGGCACGACCCTGGTGATCCACGTCTGGAAGGGCACCGCGCCCGAGAACCAGCTCTTCACCCTCGACCTGAAGGACGCCAGGGCCGAGGTCATCGAGCGCCTCTCGGGCTTCGACGCCCTCTACCACTTCATCGGCAAGGCCGGCTCGACCGTCTTCCTTCGCACCACGAAGGACGCGCCCCGGGCGCGGATCATGGCCTTCGACCTCTCCGCCAGCGAGGTGAAGCTCACCGAGGTCGTCCCCCAGCGCGAGGAGCCGCTGGAGTCGGTCGCCCACATCGGCGGCCGGCTGGTGGCCACCTACCTCTCGGACGCCAAGCACAGCCTGCGCCTCTTCGAGCCAGCGGGCCTCGGGGCGGCGAAGGATCTGGGCGAGCTGGCCCTGCCGGTGCCCGGCACCCTCACGCCGCCCCAGGGGCACGCGGACGCGCCCACGGGCTACTTCGCCTTCACCTCCTTCACCTACCCGACGACCGTCTTCCGCCTCGACGTCGCCAAGGCCAGCCTGGAGATCTTCCGGCAGCCCGAGGTCGACTTCGACCCGGGCGCCTTCGAGACCAGGCAGGTCTTCGTGAAGAGCAAGGACGGCACCAAGGTGCCCGCCTTCATCACCCACAAGAAGGGGCTCGCGCTCGACGGCGCGCGGCCGACCTACCTCTACGGCTACGGTGGCTTCAACGTCTCCCTGACCCCCTACTACTCGACCTCGAACCTGGTCTGGATGGAGATGGGAGGCGTCTACGTCTCCACCAACCTGCGGGGCGGCGGAGAGTACGGGGAGGCCTGGCACCAGGCGGGCATCCTCGAGCGCAAGCAGAACGTCTTCGACGACTTCCACGCCATCGCCGAGTGGCTGAAGGCCAACGGCTACACCCGCACCGACCGCCTCGCCATCGGCGGCGGCTCGAACGGCGGGCTGCTGGTGGGCGCCTCGATCACCCAGCACCCCGAGAGCTTCGGCGCCGCCATCGCCGCGGTGGGCGTGATGGACATGCTGCGCTACCACACCTGGACCATCGGCTGGGCCTGGGCCAGCGACTACGGCACCAGCGAGGACGCGAAGGTCTTCCCGGCGCTGCTGGCCTACTCCCCCCTGCACAACGTGAAGGAGGGGACCCACTACCCGCCGACCCTGATCACCACCGCCGATCACGACGACCGGGTGGTCCCGGCGCACAGCTTCAAGTTCGCGGCCGCCCTGCAGCACGCCCAGGCGGGACCGGCGCCGGTGCTGATCCGGATCGAGACCAAGGCCGGCCACGGGGCGGGCAAGCCCACCGAGAAGATCCTCGACGAGGTGGCGGACCGCTGGGCCTTCCTCCACGCCACCCTCGGCGGCCTGGAGGCGCCGGCCCCGGTCGAGTGAGTGGAGCGATCAGATCCTGAACGGATCTGGGCTCCGTCCACGATCTGATCGCCTGCCGCAGCGCGGCATTGGAAAAAGGCCAATGAATTCAAAGGCCTGATCCCGGAGGGTGAGGCCCGATCCGGCCTCGATCCTGGCACGAAGGATGCTCATGGGGCTCCCCGAGATGACTCGAAACGGGAGACCCGAGATGCTTCGCAACCACGCCACCGCGCTCTTCGCCACCCTCCTCCTCACCGCCGCCTGCGGTGGGGGCACCTACGCCACCGGGCAGGGCAGCGGCAGCCAGTACGCCACCGGGAAGGCCGACGCCTACGGCACCTGCGAGACCGGGCGGGCCCTCGACTTCGTGAACGCCGCGAGCACCACCGACGAGACCCTCCAGAACCTCGGCGCCCGCAGCCGCGCCCGCAAGAACATCCTCGCCCACCGGAACGGCCCCGACGGCGTGCTCGGCTCCAGCGACGACGATCTCTTCGACTCCCTCGCCGAGCTCGACGCCATCCCCTACGTCGGCCCCGTGACCCTCGACGCCATCGTCGCCCACGCCCTCGAGACCGGCGCCCCCTGCGTCGCCTCCAGCACCGGCACCGTCGAGGTCGTCTTCTCGCCCCAGCCCTGGCACCTCTCCCACCTCGCCCGGGTCGTGGAGCGGATCGAGGCCGCCGACCAGACCATCGACGTGGCGATGTACAGCCTCTCCGACGGCACCGTCTTCCAGGCCCTCGAGGACGCGGCCCGCCGCGGCGTCTCCATCCGCCTCCTCTACGAGGGCGCCTCCGAGGACCGCAAGGGCCCGGCCGGCACCCGCTCGGCCCGCCTCGAGGACGCCGGCATCGACGTGCGCTGGATCAACAAGATCATGCACCACAAGTTCGCCATCTTCGACGGCCCCCGGCGGGATCCCGCGAAGGCCTCCACCGCCAAGGTGGTCTCCGGCAGCGGCAACTGGTCCTACTCGGCCGGCACGAAGTACGACGAGAACACCCTCTTCATCGACGGCAACACCGAGCTGACCCTGCGCCTGCAGGCCGAGTTCGACCACCTCTGGAACAACTCCCGGGACCTGGCCTGGAACACCTCCCTCGAGACCGAGTTCGGCGCCGCCGTCGACGCCGAGGCCATCGCCGCCGCCGACACCCCGGCCGTGGACGCCGCCTTCACCTCGGCCAACTTCCGCACCTCCATCTCCTCCCGCTACGGCGCGACCTTCAGCGTGAACCGGGGCGAGAACGAGATCGCCGACCGCCTGGTGGCCCTGATCGAGGGCGCCCAGCGGCAGATCCTCATCGCCTCCGGCCACCTGCGCTCGCGCCCCGTCGCCGAGGCCCTCATCGCGAAGCACAAGGCCGACCCGAGCGTCGAGATCCGCGTGCTCCTCGACAACCAGGAGTACCTCTCGGTCTCGACCCACGAGAACCAGGTGCGCGACCTCGAGGCCTGCCTGGCCGGCGCCACCACCGATACCCAGACCGCCGCCTGCCTCGATCGCGGCTTCCTCTTCGGCTACCAGGTCCACGCCGAGGGCATCGACGTCCGCTTCAAGGCCTACGCCTACCGCTGGCACTACAGCTACGCGGTCCAGATGCACCACAAGTTCATGGTGGTGGACGGCCAGACCCTGGTGACCGGCTCCTACAACCTCTCGGACAACGCCGAGCACAACACGATGGAGAACATGCTCTTCTTCGACGTGCGGACCTACCCCGAGCTGGTCGAGGCCTACGTGCTGAACTTCGAGCAGATCTGGAACCTCGGCCGCTCCGAGGGGCTCTTCGCCTCCCGGATGGACGAGATCGAGAACGGCACCGGCAGCCGCATCGACATCGTCTTCGAGCCGATGACCCTCGACTGGCAGCAGGTCACCGACCTGAAGGGCGCGCTGCGCGACCACTGCAGCGACATCAACGACACCGACTTCCGGGCGCACCCCGAGAACCACCGGACCTGCACCCGCAACTGATCTCGACTCTCTCTCCCGATTCGAGGCGCCCGGTTGGCTCGAGCCGACCGGGCGCTTTGTTATCCGCGCGAGGGTGGAGTAAAGGAGCCTGCCATGAAGGGCGGCCGACACTTCTTTGCCACCTGCGCCAAGGGCGCGGAGGGGCTCCTGCGAGATGAGCTGCTCGCCCTCGGGCTGCGCGGCGTGAAGGGAGAGCGGGGTGGCGCCCGCTTCACGCTCACCCTCGAGGACGGACTGCGGGCGACCCTCCGCACCCGGATCGCCGAGCGGGTCCTGCTGGAGATCGGCCGGGGACCCGCGGGCAGCGCCGAGGAGCTCTACGAGAGCGCCCGCGCCATCGAGTGGGAGGAGGAGATGACCGTGAAGCGGACCTTCGCGGTCCGTGCCACCGGCCGCGCGCCCGGGCTGGACCACTCCCGCTTCATCGCCTTGAAGGTGAAGGACGCCATCGTCGATCGCTTCCGCGATCGCGAGGGGCAGCGGCCGAGCGTGGAGACCCGGCATCCCGACTTGCAGATCGCGGTGCACCTGCGCCAGGAGGAGGCGACCTTCTTCCTCGACGTGGCGGGGGTGCCGCTGCACCGCCGGGGCTGGCGGCGGGAGAAGGGTGAGGCGCCCCTGAAGGAGACCCTGGCCGCCGCCCTCCTGGCCTGGGACGGCCTCGACGCCGAGCGCCCCCTGGTCGATCCCCTCTGCGGCTCGGGGACCATCGTCATCGAGGCCGCGCAGATCCTCTCGGGCCGCCCGCCGGGGGTGGGGCGCCCCTTCTCGGCCACCCGCTGGGTGAGCTCGGGACGGACGGCCCAGTCGGTGCTCGACCGGATGCTGGCCGAGGTCGAGAAGCAGGCGCCGCCCGACCTGCCCCGGATCATCGGCCGCGATCACGACGGCAAGGTCCTGGAGGTCGCCCGCCGCAACGCCGAGCGGGCCGGGGTGTTGCCCCTCATCGACTTCCAGCGGGCGGACGCCCGGCGCCTGGGCGATCTGCCCGCCGACGCTCGCCTCGTGACGAACCCGCCCTACGGTCAGCGCCTGGGCAAGGCCCGGCTGCAGCTGGAGGGCTTCGTCCGCACCTTCGGTGAGGCCTGGGCCGCGGCCTCGGATCCGCCGCCTCCCCTGACGGTGATGGCCGGGATGCATGGCTTCGCCAAGCACTTCGGCGCCCGCGCCCACCGCCGGCACACCCTCTTCAACGGGCCCCTGGAGTGCCTGCTGCTCCACTTCGGTCCGCCCGCCCTGCGCGCCAGGCCCGGAGCCGAGGAGGCATGAGCCGCGAGGCGCCCGAGCGCCCGATCACCGAGGGAGCCGCGCTCTCCCGGCGCGCCCGCGAACTCTGCGAGGTGGCCGAGCTCATCGACCTCCACCTCGACACCCTGATCTGGCAGCGGATCTTCGGCTACGACCCGCTCCTGCGCCACGAGGGCTACCTCGGCGGCCGCCTCCTGGGTCACGCCGATCTGCCGCGCCTGCTCGAGGGAGGGGTGAAGGGCGCCCACTGGTCCATCACCACCAACCCCCTGCGCCGGCAGACCGGGCGCAGCCAGGCGTTGCTGCGCAACCTCCGGGGGCTGCGCGACCTGGTCGAGCGCAGCGAGGGGGCGCTGCAGATCGCCGGCAGCCTCGGCGCCTACCGCGAGGCCCGGGCCGCGGGCGCCCACGTGGTCCTCCCGGCGATCCAGGGGGGCAACGCGCTCGCGCCGGCGCCGAGGAGCGCGGCCCTGCCCGATCCCGATCTGATCCGCGTCACCCTCGTCCACCTGACGAGCTCGTGGATCGGCTCCACCTCTTCGCCCCTGCGGCTGCGGCCGGGGGCCGGCCTGAGCGAGGCGGGCAAGGAGCTGGTCCGCCGCCTCGACGCCCACCGGGTGCTGGTGGACCTGGCGCACATCCACCCGCGGGGCTTCTGGGACGCCGTCGACGTGCACGACCCCTCGCTGCCGCTGATCTGCACCCACACCGGCGTGAGCGGCGTGACCCCGCACTGGCGCAACCTCGACGATCGTCAGCTGGAGGCCATCGCCGCCACCGGCGGGGTGATCGGCGTGATCTTCCAGGAGACCTTCCTGGAGAGCCCCGGCGGCGCGCAGGACGCGAACATGGTGGTCGATCACCTCGACCACATCATCTCGGTCTGCGGCGAGGACCACGCCGCCATCGGCACCGATCACGACGGCCTGGTCACCCCGCCCCGGGGGCTGCGCTCGGCCTCCGGCTGGCCCCGCCTGGTCGAGACCATGCTGGTGCGCGGCTACTCCGAGGCGCGGATCCGCAAGATCCTCGGAGAGAACTTCCTCCGGGTCTTCGGTGCCATCCGGCCCTAGGACCGGGCCCTACTCCAGCGCGTCGATCTCGAAGTAGGTCTTCAGGGCGGCGATCATCTGCGGGTGGTCGGCGCTGCCGCCCAGCTCGCGGATGGAGTGCATCGAGAGCAGCGGGTTGCCCACGTCCACGGTGCGCAGGCCGAGGCGGGCCGCCGAGATCGGGCCGATGGTCGAGCCGCAGGGCAGGTCGGCGCGCATGGCGAACTCCTGGCAGGGCACCCCGGCCGCGCCGCAGAGGCGGCGGAAGATGGCGCCGCTCTCGGCGTCGGTGGCGTAGCGCTGGTTGGCGTTGGTCTTCAGGCAGGGGCCGCCGCCGAGCAGGGGCTGGTGCCGGCCGTCGTGCTTCCCGGGGTGGGCCGGGTGGAGGGCGTGGGCCATGTCGGCGCTGATCAGGAAGCTGCGGGCGATGGTGCGGGCGCGGCGCTCGGCGTCGCCGCCGCAGAGGCGGGTGAAGACCGACTCGATCATCGGCGAGCCGGCGCCGCGGTGGGTCTGGCTGCCGATCTCCTCGTGGTCGAAGAGGACCGCCACCCGGGTGCTCGCGTGCTCGGCCGGCGCCGCGAGGAGCGCGGTGAGGGTCGCGTGGCACATGGAGAGGTTGTCCTGGCGGGGCGCCGCGATCATCGCCTGGTCGAGGCCGATGAAGGCCGAGGGCGAGAGGTCGAAGAGGCAGAGGTCGTGCCCGCGGATCTGCTCGGGCTTCACCTTCAGGGCGTCGGCCAGCAGCTGCCGGAGGAAGACCTCGGGGTCGTCCTTGCTCTCCCAGGGCCCGAGGTGGGGCACGAGGTGATCGTGCTTGTCGAGCTTCAGGCCGCTCTCGTTCACCTCGCGGCCGAGGTGGATGGCGAGGGTGGAGACCCGGCTCGCCGGCGACGCCAGCCGCACCAGGCGGCGGTCGAGGCGGCCGGCGTCCTCGACGGTCACCCGGCCGGCGAGGCCGAGATCCCGGTCCGCCCAGGTGGCGACGATGGCGCCGCCGTAGACCTCGACGTCCAGGAGGAGCTGCTTCCCGCCGCTCTTGGCCAGCCGGGGCTTGGGCCGCAGGTTGGGGGAGTCGGTGTGGGCGCCGGTGAGGCGCACCCCGACCTCCTCGGGGGGCCTCGTCCCGACCCGCAGGGCGAGGAGGGCGCCGTCGCCGCGGGTGATCACGTAGGCGCCGCCCGGCGCCAGCTTCCAGGCCTCGGCCTCGTCGAGGTGGGTGAAGCCCGCCGCCTCGCAGCGGCGCAGGGCCTCGGCGGTGGCGTGGAAGGGGCTCGGGCTCGCGTCGATGAAGGAGAGGAGGTCGCGGCTCTCGGCAGGGGGCTGGCTCATCCCCTCCAGGTAACAATTCGCCAGCCTCGGGTCGAGTGCCGTATGATCTCGGGCGGGAGGCACTGGCGATGAAGCTACCTGGCACCCTTTCGCTCCTCGCCCTCGCGGGCATCCTCATGACCACCGGCTGCGACTGCGGCGGGGCTGGCGCCGGCGGCGTCGATGGCGCCGTGGACGCCGACGGGGGCCTCGACGGAGGCCTCGACGGGAGCTGGGCCGGCGACGGCGGCTGGGGCGGGGACGGCGGTGGCGGCGCCTGCGTCCCCGTGATCTGCCAGGGCGGCACGCCCTACGCCTGCGCCAACTGCCTCGACGACGACAACGACGGGCTCATCGACTTCTACGATCCCGACTGCCTCGGCCCCTGCGACAACAACGAGGAGGGCTTCGCCACCGAGATCCCCGGCGGCCACAGCCCCGGCTGCGGACGGGAGTGCTACTTCGACAAGGACAACGGCGGCGGCAACGACAACTGCGCCTGGTCCACCGAGTGCGATCCCCTGGCGCCCGAGGCCAACCTCGGCTGCGACTACGACCCCACCATGGTCGGCGGGAAGGACTGCGAGGATCCCCAGGTGCAGCTCTGCCACGACGTGTGCGAGCCCTTCACCCCCAACGGCTGCGACTGCTTCGGTTGCTGCGAGCTGCCGGCCGGCTCGGGCCTCTTCGTCTTCATCGGGACGGGCGTCTCCACCGGCGCGCCGACCTGCGTGCTCGACGACGTGATGGATCCGGCGGCCTGCGCCCCCTGCACCCCGATGGCGGATTGCCAGAAGGGCTGCGGCCGCTGCCAGCTCTGCATCGGCAAGACCGAGGTGCCCGAGGACTGCTTCGTGCCCTCCACCGACGGTGGCTTCCCCGACGGTGGCGGCGCCGACGGCGGCGCGGGCGACGGCGGGGTGGTGAACCCCGATCAGTGCCCCGGGGGCGAGCAGCCCTGCGGCCTCGCCGGCCAGGCGCCCTGCCCGGAGAGCTACTACTGCGTCACCGGCTGCTGCCAGCTGGTCATTCCCTAGGCCGAAAGCCGCCCAGGGAGGGTAGGATGGGCGGCCGTGACCCATCCTGCCTCCACCCCCATCCCCCCCGAATGGGCGCCCCACCGCGCCGTCTGGCTGGCCTGGCCGGCTCACCCCGAGCTCTGGGGTGAGGCCCTGCCCGAGGTGCAGGAGACGGTGCGCCGGCTGGCCCACTACCTCGCCGAGCTGCCCGGCAGCGAGCGCATCGAGATGGTCGTGCGCGACGCCGGGGCGCGGGCGCAGGCCGCCGCCGCCCTCGCGGGCCTCGATCACCGCCTGCACGAGCTGCCCTACGGCGACATCTGGCTCCGGGACACCGCGCCGATCTTCCGGGGGGCGTCGCGGGGGGCGGTCGCCTTCACCTTCGACGGCTGGGGCGGCAAGTACCGCCTGCCCGGCGACGCGGAGCTGGCGGTGGGCATCGCCGGCCGGGCGGGGGAGGCGCTGCAGCGCGATCCCCTGGTCCTGGAGGGCGGCGCGGTGGACGGCGACGGGGAGGGCACGGTCCTCACCACCCGCCAGTGCGCGCTGAACCCGAACCGCAACCCGGGGCTCGGCGAGGCCGAGGTCGAGGCGCGGATCGCGAGCCTCCTGGGCGCCCGCAAGGTGATCTGGCTAGACGAGGGCCTCTCCGGCGATCACACCGACGGCCACGTCGACAACCTGGCGCGCTTCGTGGCCCCGGCCCGGGTGGCCTGCGGCCGGCCCGCCCCCGGGGATCCGAACACCGCGGTGCTCGAGGCCATCATCGAGGCCCTGCGCGCCGAGCGGGACGCCGAAGGGCGTAGCCTCGAGCCCGTCCTCCTGCCCTCGCCGGGCCTGGTCCCGGACGAGGAGGGCGCGCCGTCGCCGGCCACCCACCTGAACTTCCTGGTGGGCAACCGGCGGGTGGTCGTGCCCACCTTCGGGGGCGCCTCCGACGCGGAGGCGATCGAGATCCTCGCCGACTGCTTCCCCGGCCGCGAGGTGGTCGGCCTCGACGCCCGGGTGCTGCTCCCCGGCGGGGGAGCGATCCACTGCATCAGCCAGCAGGAGCCCGCATGAGCTCGAAGTCGAACGTCACCGTCGCCGTGATCCAGGCCCCCTTCGCCGACGCCCTCGAGGTGAACGTGGAGCGCGCCGAGGGCCTGGTGCGCCAGGCCGCGGGGGAGGGCGCAGAGGTCATCCTCCTGCCCGAGCTCTTCGAGGGCCCCTACTTCCCCCGGGAGGAGAAGGGCGCCTTCTTCGAGTGGGCCCGCCCGGTCGAGGGGCACCCCACGCTGGAGCGGATGAGCCAGCTCGCGGCCGAGCTCGAGGTGGTGCTGCCGATCTCCTTCTTCGAGCGGGACGGCAACGCCTACTACAACAGCCTCGTCGTCCTCGACGCCGACGGCACCTCCCTGGGGCTCTACCGAAAGAGCCACATCCCCGAGGGCCCCGGCTATCAGGAGAAGTTCTACTTCCGCCCCGGCGACACCGGCTTCAAGGTCTGGGAGACCCGCCACGCCGCCCTCGGCGTGGGGATCTGCTGGGACCAGTGGTTCCCCGAGGCGGCGCGGGCGATGGCGCTCGCGGGCGCCGAGGTCCTGCTCTATCCCACCGCCATCGGCTCCGAGCCCGCCGAGCCCGAGCTCGACACCCGGGACGCCTGGCAGCGGGTGATGCAGGGCCACGCCATCGCGAACCTCACCCCGGTGGCCGCCGCCAACCGGGTGGGGGACGAGGAGGGGCAGGTCTTCTACGGCTCCTCCTTCCTCACCGACGGACTGGGGGAGATCCGCGAGGTCCTCGACCGGGAGGAGACCGGCGTGGCGCTACGCGAGTACGACCTCGCGGCCCTCCGCGCTCAGCGCGCCTCCTGGGGCTTCTTCCGCGATCGCCGGCCCGACCTCTATGGCCGGATCGTGGGGTGAGCGGTCAGGGGCAGGTGTAGATGCAGTTGAGGCCGCTGCCGCCGCTGGCGGCGTCGTCGCAGATCATGCCGGTGCCGAAGAGGACGCAGTCGGTGTCCTGCTGGCAGAAGGGGAAGAAGGGCGGCTCGTAGCAGCCCCTCCGGCCCGAGGCCAGGGTCTGGCAGGTGGTCCCCGCGGGGCAGACCACGCAGGTGCCGTTGTCGCAGACCGGGGCCGAGCCGGGGCAGTGGCTGTTGCTCAGGCAGGACACGCAGGTGGGGCCGCTGGTGTCGCAGTAGGGCGTGGCGCCACCGCAGTGGAAGTTGTCGGTGCACCGGACGCAGGAGCCGTTGTCGCAGGCCGGCGTGGCGCCGCCGCAGTCGCCGTCGTTGCGGCAGGAGACGCAGCTGCCGGTGGCGTCGCAGACCGGGGTCGCCGGCGGGCAGTCGGCCGCGGAGGTGCACTCGGCGCAGGTCCCGGTGGAGCGATTGCAGCGCTGGCCCGCGCAGTGGGCGTCGGAGCCGCACTCGGCGCAGAGGGCGGGGCTGACCCAGGTGTTGCAGTGACCGCGGCCCCAGGCCGAGGGGCAGTCGGCGTCGTTGGAGCAGGTGATCTCGAGGCCCGCGTCGTCGCAGGTCATGCCGAAGAGCCCGTCGGGGATGGACTCCCCGGGGACACAGCAGAAGTAGGAGAAGGAGCTGCCGAGCATCCCGTTGCCCAGGCCGCAGAACTCTCCGGCGCCGCAGCAGGGGCCCGCCGGGGTCGAGCCGCAGGGGGTCTCGTCGAGGCAGGCGCCGCCGCCGGTGAAGCCCAGCAGGCTGCACTCCATGTCCCCGGTGCAGGAGGCCCCGTCGGTGCAGGAGGCCAGGCGGTTGCCGGCGTTGTAGGTCAGGCAGGCCTGGTTCGGGTCGATGCAGGTCGAGCCGCTGCAGACCTGGCCCCCGGGGCAGGGGCGGTTGCAGGCGCCGCAGTGGGAGGCGTCGCTGGAGGTGTCCACGCAGGCGGTGCCGGTGCAGTCCTGCTGCCCCGCCGGGCAGACGCAGGTGTGGGTCGAGGTCTGGCAGGTCTGGTCGAGGCGGCACTGATCGTCGCTACCGCAGCCCGGCATGCAGACGCCGTTGGTGGTGTCGCACCAGGTGAAGCCGGTGCAGCCGTCGGTGCGGCAGTCCGGCGGTGGCTCGCAGACGCCGCTCACGCAGACCTCGCCGGTGGGGCAGGGGCGGTTGCAGCCGTTGCAGTGGTCCCGGTTGGAGAGGGTGTCGACGCACACGTCGTTGCAGAGGGTCTCGCTGCCCGGGCACTGGCAGTCACCGCCGATGCAGCTGGCGCGGCTGTCGCAGGTCCGCTCACAGATGCCGCAGTTGAAGGGGTCCGAGAGGATGTCGACGCAGGCCCCGTTGCAGATCAGGGTGCCCCCGGGGCACTCGCAGAGGCCGCTCTGGCAGGAGGCGGTGGCCGGGCAGACCGTGTCGCAGTCGCCGCAGAACTCGGGGTTGGTCTGGGTGTCGACGCAGGCGAGGCCGCAGCGCTCGGTGCCCGGGACGCAGTCGCAGGCGTGCACCGAGAGATCGCAGTACTCGCCCGGCGGGCAGTGGCCGTTCTGGCTGCAGCCAGGCATGCACAGGCCGGTCGCCTCGTCGCAGTAGGTGACGCCGATGCAGGGCTCCTGGCGGCAGTCGGCGCCGGTCTCGCAGTTGCCGCCGACGCAGACCTCGCCGACCGCGCAGGTGTTGGTGCAGGTGCCGCAGGTGCGCGGGTCGTCCAGGACGTTCACGCAGACGCCGCCGCAGAGATCCCAGCCCGCGGCGCAGCCAGTGCCGCCGCCGTCGGTGGTGCCGCCGTCGGGGCTGCCGCAGTCGCAGTCGGCGTAGCTGCCGTCGTCCTGGCAGGTGCGCGTGCCGGCGCTGTCGTCCGCGCAGACGCAGGCGATCTTCTTGCCCGGCTCGCAGTCGTCACCGGAGCCGCGGAAGCAGCCGGTGGAGAGCAGCGCGGGCAGGGCGACGAAGAGGGCGGCGAGGGACCAGCGGTGGTGCGTGCGAGACATCTTCCCCTCCAGGAAGGCCAGAAACCTCAAGTCTAGCAGCCCGGAGGGTCACCCCTCCAGGGCGACCTTCCAGCGGGCGAGCAGGGTCCCGTGGAGGGGCTCGCGGGCGACCAGCCCGGTCCCCTCGCCGAGGTCCTGGGTGCCCCGGGCCGTGGTGAAGACCGCGCCGGCCTCCCGGGCCAGGATCGGGAAGGGCCCCAGATCCCAGGGCTGGACCCCGGCCTCCAGCCAGGCATCGGCGTGGCCGTCCAGGAAGAAGGCGAAGCTCGCCAGGTCTCCCGGGCAGCGAACGCAGGCGGCCTCGGCGATGAGCTCCCGGACGGCGGCGCCGCCGGGATCGGCCAGGAGGGGGCGCAGCTCGCCCACCACCAGCGTCGCCCGCTCGAGGGGCGGCGGGGCGGCCAGGGCGATCCGCTCGTCCCCCCGCCAGGCGCCCATCCCCTCCGCGGCCCAGTAGTGGCGCCCCCGGACCGCGAGCGCCATCCCCCCGGCCCGCACCACCCCCGCCTCGGCGGCGGCGATCAGCGGACCCCAGGACTCGCCGCCGCGGACGAAGCCGCGGGTCCCGTCGATGGGATCGATGGTCCAGGCCCAGCCCCCGCCGGCGTGCTCGCCGGTCTCCTCACCCAGGATGGCGTCTCCCGGGAAGGCCCCCTGGATCACCTCCAGGGCGGCGGCCTCGGCGGCGCGGTCGGCGGCGGTGACGGGGGAGCCGTCCGACTTCGTCTCGGCCTCCCGGGCTGCGGCGAGGCGCTCCAGGGCGGCCCCGGCGGCGGCCTCGAGGGCGGCGCGGAGGACCTCGGCGACCTTCTCGATGGTGCGTTCGGACATGCGCGGCAGTCTACCCGCGGGGGTGAATTAGGGGGTTGTAGACCCGGTTCAGGGTCCCTAACTTTCGATCATGATGTTCAGGGGGCAGAAGACGAGGCGCGGGATCGGGACCGGGGCGATCCTCTCGGTGGTGCTCTTGCTCGGGCTCCCGGCCGACGCCCGGGCGCTCGGTCCGGACGAGGCCTCCGAGCTCGCCGGCTGGGTCCAGGCCTTCGCGGCGAGCTTCCGCTTCACCGGCGGTGACCGGGAGGACGCCGCCCGCCTGGAGGCGATCGACGAGTGCGTCGACGAGATGCTCTTCGTGGCGCGGCCCTTCGCGCGCTCGCGCCTGCGCTCGGCCACCGTCATCAGCAAGGAGATCGCCTTCGACGTGAGCGAGGCGGTCCTGGCGATCCGCGACGCCGGGGAGCGGCCCCTGCTCGTGCCCCTCGAGGGCAAGCCGGTCCAGCACGTCAGCAAGGCGGGTGACGAGCTCGAGACCACCCTGAAGCGCGACGGGCGCAAGCTGGTCCTGCGGACCCTCAACGAGCGCGGCGGAGAGGAGCGGGTGCTCACCCTCTCGCCCGACGGGAAGAAGCTCACCATCGAGGTCACCATCTTCGCCGATCCCCTCCCGCTCCCGATCCGCTACCAGCTCTCCTACCGGCGGCTCACACCCCCGGCGCGCTAGCCCGATCTTCGCTATGCTCGGCGGGTGACGCCGAGGGAGAGCCAGGCGGACTCGCAGCTGGAGCGGGCCCGCGCCAGCGCTTGCCGGGAGATCGCCCGGCAGGCCCACGTCTTCGGGACCCAGCCCGCGAGCCTGCTCGCCCCCCAGGCCAGCGGCGCCCGGCATCGCCTGGGGGTCACCGAGATCGACGCCCGCTTCCCCTTCGCGCTCGGCGGCGGCTGGCGCCGGGTCTGGGAGCAGGCGCTGGCCGAGCTCGCCTACCTCTACGTGGCGCGCAACCGCGACGTCCTGGAGGAGGGGGCCTACGACCGGATGATGCTCCGGCAGGAGAGCGTCATGCCCGACCTGCCCCCGGTGATGCTCGCGCCACCGGCGGGGGTCAGCCAGGCGGCCCTGCGCGAGTGCATGGCGGCCAGCGCCGCGATCCTTCCCGGCCTCGACGCCGGCCTCCTGGTCGCCTGGTGGGGCAGCCAGGGGAGGGGGCGCCCCCTGCTCACGGAGTGGAGCCGCCTGATGGCGCGGGCGGCCGCCGAGATGCGCTCGACGGGCGGCGCGGAGGACACCGTGGTCCTGGTGCAGTGGATGTGCCGCTTCGGCTTCGCCCTCGTCCCCCGGGCCGTCTCCGGCCAGGGGCTCGACGGCGCCGTCGCCCAGGAGGTGCAGGCCGCCCTGGCGACGGCCCTGCACCTCTCCCACCGGGTCGTGCTCGCCGGCACCGCCGAGAAGATGGGCGAGGCCCTCGAGAGCCGGAAGCAGGCGCTCGCGCGCTGGCGGGCCCTGGTCGCCCCCGAGCTCGCCCTCCAGGCCGCCACCGCCCGCCCGGGTCACGCCCACTTCCACGCCTTCACCGGCGAGGCCCGGCCCCTGATCCCCGACACGCTCGCCCGGATCGCCGCCCTCGGTGAGGGGCAGGCCACGGCCGACCTGATCGCGCTGCTCTCGGGGGACCGGGCGTTGAAGGAGGCCGCGCTGCAGCGGATCAGCCGGCACCGGCTGGTGCGGGCGTGCACCGACGCGCTCGTCTGCAGCCTCGAGCCGGGCGGCGGCGCCCTGCGGCGGGCCGTGCTCCAGCTGCGGCGCCGGCCCGAGAAGCTCCTGCCCATCGTCGAGGATCGCAAGGCGCGGGGGGAGTGGGTGAAACAGCTCGAGGCCGGCGCGAAGGCCCTCGAGCGGCGCGAGGCGCAGGAGGCGGTGCTCGCGCTGGCCCGGGCGCTGAAGAAGGCGCGCGCGGATCGGCCGCCGCCGGTGGAGGGTGAGGACGATCCCCTGCGCGAGGCGGCCGGGGCGATGATCCTGCACGCCGGGGGGCTCGAGGCCGCCCGCGCCGCGGCGGGCGCGGTGAAGCGCCTCGATCAGCGCAGCGGCTCGGAGAGCGATCGCAGCCTGCGGGAGGAGCACGCCGCCGGCCAGCTCTACCTCGTCGAGCTCGGCGAGGCGCCCATCCTCGATCACACCGCCGAGGCCGCACCGGTGGGGCACCTCTTCACCGACATGAAGGACTTCACCCGGCGCACCTCGGATCTGAAGGAGGCGGTCACCGCCGAGTTCCTGCGCACGGCCTTCTACGGACCCATCCTGGGGATCGCGCGGGAGTACTTCGCCGGCCTCACCCAGCTCTCGGACCGGGGCGGCGTCTACCTCAACAACCTCCTGGGCGACGCCGTCTCGCTCTCCGGGGACGTGCAGTCCCTGGTGGCCATCGCCCGGCGGATCCGCGAGCACCTGCGGGCCTACGAGGCCGACATCCAGAAGCGGCTGGGGGCCTACGACGAGGCCACCCGCTCGAAGGCCGAGCTGGCGGCCGGCACCTTCATCGCCCACGGCGCGCCCCCCTCGGTGGTGACCTTCGACGACGAGCTCTGGGGTGGGGTGCGGGTCTCGATCGCGGAGAAGATCAACGAGTCCGCCCGGGGCTGCGCGCGCACCGCCGCGGTCCACACGGCCATCACCGCCGAGCTGACCTTCCTCCAGCGCGTGCACCAGAAGCCCGGGCTGGTGCTGCCCTTCCAGGTCTACGTGCGGCGGCCCGACTCGCTGCCCCTCGACCCCGCCCAGGCCCTGGCGCTCGCCCGGGCCCGGGAGAGGGGGGACCGGGAGCGCTACCTCGAGATCTACCGGATCGCCGCCGAGCGGCAGGCCGACGCCGCCCTCACCGGCGGTGACGAGGAGGACGCCCTCGAGGCCTCGGTGGGCGCGCTCTACAACGCCGGAGAGGCCATCAGCGGCGAGGCCCTGCAGGCCTACCGGGAGCAGGTCGGCGCCACCGGCGCGATCAGCGAGGCGCGGATCGAGGTGCGCCACCTGGAGAAGGCGCTCCTCGATCGCTTCGCCTTCCTCGAGCCCGAGCTGCGCCTCTGTCTGATCCTCGATCGGCAGGGCCGACCCTCGCTCTTCCGCCACGCCGGCCGGGTGCGCTTCAAGGGCCTCGAGGCCGGCCCGCCCACCGAGATCTGGGAGCTCGTCGATCTGCAGAGCGCGGCGGGACAGGCCCTCTGGGGCTCGCCCCGCGTGCGCAAGCTGCTGGGCTGAGGGCGCGAAGGCGCCTGCCCCCGGGAGGGGGAATGCGGTAGCCTCCCCGCCGCCGCGGGATCCTTTTCACGAGAGGAGCCACACGATGGGAAAGACGCGCGTCTCGGTGATCGGAGGGGCCGGCTACGGCGCCGCCGAGCTCCTGCGCCACCTCCTCGTCCGCGAGGACGTCGAGGTGCTGCGCATCGCCTCCAAGGACTACGTCGGCGAGCGGGTCGACAAGGTGCACCGCACCCTCGTCGGCTTCGCCGGGGATCGGATCCTCGAGGACCTGCCCCCCGAGGTGGCGGCCGAGGGCGCCGATCTCGTCTTCCTGGGGATGCCCCACAAGATCACGGCCCAGGTGGCGATGCCGCTCCTCGATCTGGATCTGCGCATCGTCGATCTCTCGGGCGACTTCCGCCTGCGCTCGCTCACCGACTACAGCCGGGACTACCACCCCGACCACCCCTGCCCCGAGCGGCTGGGGACCTTCGTCTACGGCCTGCCCGAGCTGCACCGCGAGGCGATCAAGGGCGCGAAGCACGTGGCGAGCCCCGGCTGCTTCGCCACCTGCATCGCCGTGGGCCTGCTCCCGCTCGCGAAGGAGGGGCTGCTGAAGGACCTCGCCGTGCGCACCGTGGCGATGACCGGCTCCTCGGGCTCGGGCGTGCGCCCCTCCGAGGGCACCCACCACCCCGTGCGCTCCCGCAACCTCAAGCCCTACAAGGTGCTCCAGCACCAGCACCGCTCGGAGATCCTCCAGACCCTCGGTGACGCCGGAGCCAGCGGCGTGAGCCTCGACTTCGTGCCGGTGAGCGCGCCGCTGGGGCGGGGCATCCTGGCCATCTCGCAGCTCGACCTGCCCGAGGGCCACGACGCCGCGAGCCTGCAGGCCGTCTACGAGAAGCACCTCGGGGACGAGCCCCTGGTGCGGGTGCGGCCGGCGGGCGCGGTGCCCGAGGTGGCGGCCGTGGCCGGCAGCGCCTACCTCGAGGTGGGCCTCGCGGTTCGGCACGACGAGGAGACCGGCCGGGCCACCCTCTGCTGCATGAGCGCCATCGACAACCTGATCAAGGGCGGCGCCGGGCAGGCCATCCAGAGCTTCAACCTGATGGTCGGCGCCCCCGAGGGGCTGGGGCTGGCCGCCCCCGGGCTCTGGCCGTGAGCCTGCGCCCGGTCGTGGTGAAGGTCGGGGGGGATCTCCTCCTCGAGGCGGAGGACCGGCGGGCGCTGGCCGCCAACGTCCGCGCCCTGCGCGAGGCCGGCCACCCGGTGGTGATCCTCCACGGGGGCGGTCCGCAGGTTTCGCGCCTGCAGGAGCGCCTCGGCCTGCCGGAGAACAAGGTCGCCGGCCGGCGGATCACCTCCCCGGAGGATCTGGTCGCCGTGCAGCAGGCCCTCTGCGGCGAGGTGAACGTCGCGGTGGTCACCGCGCTCCTCGCCGGGGGGGTCGAGGCCTTCGGCCTCCACGGCGCCTCCGGGCGGACCATCGAGGCCCGGCGCCGCCCGCCGCGGATCATCTCCGGGGGAGGGGAGGCGCCCATCGACTTCGGCGAGGTCGGCGACGTGGCGGCCATCCACACCCGGGGTCTGAACGCGCTCCTCGAGGCGGGCTTCGTCCCGGTGATCGCCACCCTCGGCGTGAGCGCGGCCGGCGAGGCCTTCAACATCAACGCCGACACCACCAGCGTGAAGCTCGCGCCGGCGCTCGGGGCCCGGGCCCTGCTGATGGCCACCCGGGTCGGCGGCGTCTTCCGGGACCTCGGAGATCCCTCGAGCCGGCTCGCCGCCCTCGACGAGGCCGAGGCCCGGCGCTTGATCGCCGAGGGCGTGATCTCGGGTGGGATGATCCCGAAGGTGGAGGAGGCGATGACCGTCTTCGAGACCGGCGTGGAGATCATCGCCGTGGTGGGCGTCGATCCCGACGACGCCTTCCTCCGGGTCCTGGAGGACGAGCCCACCGTGGGGACGGCCATCCGGCCCTGAACCCGCGGTGCCCTGGAGAGGCCGTGCACGTGTACGTGTACGTGTACGGCGCTCGCGTCAGTCGGCCACCGATGGCTCGACGGCACCGAGGCCCGCCGCCACCTCGGCCACCGGCATCGCCACCGGCGTGATCGCCGGATCCAGCGCGGCCGCGCCCGCGGTCACGCCGGTCTCGTCCCGCAGCCTCACCGGCCCGAAGAGCTCGGGGTGCAGGCCCCGCTTGTCGCCGTAGTAGGCGCGGAAGCGATCCATGTCGGCCTTCACGTCGCCGGTGAGCTCGAGGGTGGGGCCGAAGCCGCCCTCCTTGCGGGCGTAGTCGAGCACCCCGCAGGCCACCGGCACGCCGGCCGCCCGGGCGATGTGGTAGAAGCCCGACTTCCAGTGCTCGCGGCGGGAGCGGGTGCCCTCGGGCGAGATGGCCAGGATCATCCGCTCCGAGTCCCGGATGAGCGAGGCGATGTACTCCACGGTGTCGTTGCGCGCGCGCCGGTCCACCGGGATGCCGCCCAGCTTGCGGAAGAACCAGCCGAAGGGCCCCTTGAAGATGGTGTGCTTGCCCATCCAGCGGACCTTCATCCCGAAGAAGAAGCCGAAGAGGAGCATCACCGGGAGATCCCAGTTGGTGGTGTGGGGCGCCGCGATCAGGACGTAGCGGTCCGGGGTGGGCACCTCACCGGTGGGCTTCCAGCCCGCGAGGCGCAGGACGAACCCGCTGAGCCATCGCATCATGATGGCAGTCCTCTGGAGGCCCCGCACATGGGTACAGGGTAAGCGAGCGGATCGCGATCCCGTGTCAGGATTCCGTCACGAGCGCGATTCGCCGGCGACGCTCTGCGTCATTCACGCAGGCCCAGGCGGGCGGCGCGGCGTCCGAGGGTGGCCGGTGAGAGGCCGAGGCTGCGCGCCGCGCGCCGGAGGACACCCCCGCTCTCCTCGAGCGCGAGGCGGATCAGCTCCCGCTCGTGGTTCTCCAGCTGGTCCTTCAGGGAGCGCGCCTGCGTCCCCTCGCGGCCCTCGCCCCGGTTCGCGATGCGGGCGGGCAGCAGCTCCACGCCGATCACCTCGCCCGGCGGGCAGAGGAGCACGGCCCGCTCGAGCACGTTCCGCAGCTCCCGGATGTTCCCGGGCCAGGGATAGGAGAGCAGCCGCTCGAGCGCCGCCGCCGAGAGCCCCCCGACGCGGCGTCCCAGGGCGCTCTGGAAGACGTCCAGGAAGTGGAGGGCGAGCACCTCGATGTCGGTGATCCGCTCGCGGAGCGGCGGGATGTCCACCACGAAGGTGTTGAGCCGGTAGAAGAGGTCGGCGCGGAAGGTGCCCGCCGCGACCTCGGCAGCCAGGTCGCGGTTGCTCGCCGCGACGATCCGGACGTCGACCTTGTGCACCTGGGTGCCACCGATCGGGCGGACGGTGCCCGTCTCGATCACCCGCAAGAGGTTCGCCTGGAGCTTGGGGGTGGTGTTCTCGATCTCGTCGAGGAAGATCGTGCCACCGTCCGCGAGGACGAAGAGGCCGGGGTGATCGTCGATGGCGCCGGTGAAGGAGCCCTTCACGTGCCCGAAGAGCTCGCTCTCGAGGAGGGTCTCCGGGAGCGCGCCGCAGTCCTGGACGACCAGCGAGGACATGGCGCGGTCGGAGAGGTCGTGCAGGGTGCGGGCCAGCACCTCCTTGCCGGTCCCGGTCTCGCCCTGGAGCAGGACGCCCACCTTGTGAGGGGCGACGGCCCGCACCAGGCGGAGCACCTCGACCATCTGCGGGCTGCGGTGGACGACGTTCTCCTCGACCAGGGCGTCCAGCTTGCTCTCGGGGCGGGCCCGGGCCTGCTCCCGGCGGAGAGCCCGGCCCAGGGCCTGGGCGCTGCGGCGCTGCTCCGTCCGCTCGCCGAAGTCCTGGCAGCCCCGCAGGACCTCGGTCCGCAGCCGGTGCGGGCTGACCGGGGGGCGCAGGGAGCGGAAGATCTCCCCGGCGTTGAAGTGGGTGACCAGCGCCGCGGGGTTCATCCCGCCGTAGTGGATGATCCGCACCGCGAGATCGCGCAGGGGGTGGTGCTGATCGAAGCCGCCGGCGGAGCCCCCCGGGAAGGACTGCTCCACGACCGCCTCGAGGATCGCCTCGTCGCTGCCGCAGGCGATGATCACCGCGATGTCACCGCGCCCGAGCAGCTCGTGCAGCTCGCCGAGAGAGTCGGCGAAGTGGAGGGCGACCCGATCCTCGAGTGCCTCCCGGATCAGGGCTTGCTCGGCCCCGAGGGCGAAGACCGCGCAGACGTGGAAGCGGTAGTCCTGCAGGTAGCGGGAGAGCTCCACCCGGTCCGTGGGGGGGACCCAGGTGAAGCGGATGCCCAGGGAGACGGCGATGTCACCGCCCGTGGGCTCCTCGGTGTCGTGGCGCCAGGCCACCTCCCCCCGGGCGCGGATCGTGAAGCCGTACTCCGGGAGCGAGAACTCCAGCTCGAGGGACTCGCCCTCGGCGGGCAGGACCTGCCCCTCCTTGCGGCTCGCGACCAGGCCGATGCCCGAGTCACTCAGGTTCACCGACCAGCAGCCGGGCAGGGTGGGGGTGGAGATCACGGGGACGAAGAGGGGCAGGCGGGCCTGGCGTTCCTGCTCTTCGTGGGAAAGGCGTTTCATTTGTGAATCATATGTACCAAAAATGAATCATCTTCTCAACTGTCCGTGATTGCTTGCTTTTTCGAGTGAGCCTGCCCGCGGGCTCCTCCCCGGGAGGGTGGTGGTGGTAAGAACCCCACCTGTTTTCAGTGACTTGGACCTTGGCAGGGGGAATGCAGCCCCTCTCCCCCAGTGAGGAAGGGACCGTCCGTCCCCGCCCCGGTAGGACACCATGGAGCACGAACACCCCAGAACCCGGAACCCGGGCCCCGCGCAGGAGACGGCGAGCGTCGACCTCCTGGTGTTCGGCGGGGGAGCCGAGGCCTCGCTGCTGGCGGCGGCCCTGGCCGCCGAGGGCTGGTCGGTGCTCTTGCTGGAGCCCCGCGGCACCGCCTCGGCCATCTCCGCCCAGCGCCTGACCGGGCTCGCCGCGCAGACGATCCTCGAGCTCTCCCTGGGGGAGGAGATGGCCAGCCGCCGCTTTCCCCGGGCCGAGCGGCTGCAGATCTTGGGTCGAAACGCCGAGGAGTGCTTCGAGGTGCCGATGAGCTCGGCCGCCTGGCACGTGCGCAAGGCCGATCTGGAGCAGGTCCTGCTCCGGCACGCGCTCTCCCGGGGGGTGATCCACCGGCGCGGCCAGGCGCTGCGCCCGCTCACCGAGGGGAGCCGGGTCGTGGGCCTGGTGTGGGAGCCGGCCAGCGTCGGGCGCGCACCCGAACGGCAGACCCGCTGCAGCACGCTGGTGGACGCGAGCGGCAGCGAGGCCTTCCTCTCCCGGCAAGCGATCGCCGGTCCCCGCACCTTCGGTGAGGGGCAGCAGCAGGTGCAGGTGCAGGGGCTCTTCCGCGCGGACGGCGTGCAGCCCGGGGTGGCGCGCCTCTTCCACGACGGCCCCGGGCACTGGGCCAGCTGGACCCCCCTGTCGACGGAGCTCGTCGCCGTGTCGGTGGCCGTGCCCCAGGCGACCTACCAGCGCTTCGCCCGCACCCCGGCCCAGCTGCTCGCGTGGGGGCTCGAGTCGATCCACCCCGAGCTCCAGCAGGCGCTGGGGAGCGCGGCGCCCGCCGGAGACGTGGAGCTCGAGCGCCTCGTCCCCTACCGGGTGGAGCCCCGGGCGGGGGAGGGGTGGCTCTGCCTCGGCGCCGCGCACCGGAAGGGTGATCCGGTCCTGGACCTCGAGCTGCTCCTGGCGATGGCCGAGGCCTCGGATGTGGCGGCGACCCTGCGCGAGGCGCCGACCCGCCGGGTCGGGGAGCAGGTCCTCGAGGGGCTGGTCGCTCGCGCGGAGGCGGCCTGGCGCACGGCCGCCGAGCTCACGAGCTACTTCTGGCGATCGCCCGGCTTCTTCCGCCAGCTGGTGCAGGGGCGGCTGGGGTCGCACTTCCTGGATCTGCTGGAGGGGCGCAGCCTGCTGGCTCCCGAGCCGGAGGTGCTGCGAGTGGTGCGCGGGAACCTGACCGCCCGCTCCCTCGAGGGGGATCCCGACCTGCGCGCCGAGGCCATCGCCCACCGGGTGCGGACCCGCTGCTCCGGGGACCGGGAGGTCGAGGCCGCCTTCCTCGAGCTCGGGGAGAACGGGGCGCTGCTCTCCCTGATCGTCGGGGAGGGCGCGCAGGAGAACCTGCTCCACGACTTCGAGGAGTCGCTCTACGCCGAGTTCGGACGCGAGTTCCTGGTGGTTCTGCGCTGGTCCGCCGCTGAGGGCGGCGCCCTCTCCGCCCCCGACTTCCCCGGCGCCCGGCGGATCTTCGACCGGAGGGCCTCCTGATGGTCTCCCGCCGCTACGCCCTCCAGGGGATCGGTGCGGTCACCGGGCAGCACGTCCACGAGCAGGCCGCCCTGGCCCGCTCCCTGGGGGCCGACCTCGCCCCCGCGGCGCGAAACCTCGTCAAGCAGGTCTTCGAGGCTTCCGGAGTGCGAGAGCGCCACCTCGAGCTCCCCCGGGACCTCGCGGCGAAGGAGCGCGGCAGCCTCGCCGAGCTGGTCCAGGCCGGCCGCACCCTCGCCACTCGTGCGCTCTTCGAGGCCCTCGGAGAGGTCGAGCTCGATCCGCGCACCGCGCTGCTCGTCTGCACCGACGCGCCTCCCTGCCTGCATGCCGGTCTCGCGGCGCACCTCGTCGAGCAGCTGCAGCTGCCCAAGGGCGGTATCGTGCGGGAGCTGCACGAGGCCACCCTGCGCCCGGGCCTCGTCTTCGGTGCCCGCCTGCTCGAGGCGCGGCTGGCCCGTGACGTCGTGATCGTGGCCCTCTCCACCCGGGGTAGCCTGGTGCTCGGGGAGCCCCTCCCCGCCGAGGTCACCTTCGACGAGGTCCGCGAGTGCTGCGCCGCCTCGGACGGTGCCGCGGTCCTCCACCTCTCCAGCCTGGGGCGGCCCGGCGCCCTCCTCCGCTATCAGCGGCTCCGTGATCTCCCTCTCCTGCAGGCGGACGGGGCCTCGCTCTCGCCACCGGCGGCCGCGCCGCGGGGGGAGCGAGAGGGGCTGCGGCGCTGGCGTGGGGATCTGCGCCGCTGGCTGGAGGAGGACGCGGCCCGGCGGCCCACGCTGCTGGTCTCGGGCGGCATGGCGCTCCCGGCCCTCCTCGCCGAGCCGGCCGCCGCCGCCGGCTGGGGACCCTTCCTCGCCCTCTCCCGGCAGCTCTACCGGGACCGCGGTGACCTCGGCGTCACCTCGATGATCTTCGCGCTCGAGCGCGCCCTCGAGGAGGGCCTCGACTTCTCTCCCGATCTTCGCTTCGTGGCTCTCGAGCCCGGCTCACCCGCGAGCGTCGTGCTCCTCGGCGGGGTCGAGCTCGAAAAGGACGGGGCGGTCCACGCGGTGGCCGCCCGGAGGATGCAGAACCCATGAACCAATTCAGGCTCGACGAGCTGGTGATCGAGGCCCGCCCCCTCAAGATGGAGGGCAAGCTGCGAGTGGACTGGAGGGGCAAGAGCAGCGCGAGGGAGCCGACCCGGGTGCTCCTGCCCTTCTTCGAGAGCGTCGCTCGCGACGCCGCCGCGTCGAAGGCGTCGATGGAGATGCACTTCGAGGGCATCGAGCACTTCAACTCCTCGACCATCACCGCGATCATCCACCTCATCCAGCTCATGAGGAAGCAGGGCACGCCGCTGGTGCTCATCTACGATCCCGAGCAGAAGTGGCAGCGCCTCTCCTTCGAGGCCCTCCGGGTCTTCGAGAAGGGAGACGGCCTCCTGCGGATCGAGACGGTGAGCTGATGGCCTTCATCAACTTCCAGATCCAGGTACCGATCACCTCGAGCTGGTCGCACATCGAGCTGCTGCGCTCCTCGGTGCTCAACTGCCTGGCCACGATCTTCAGCGACAACGAGTTCTGTCACTCGGTGGGGATGATCACCAGCGAGCTGCTGGAGAACGCCGTCAAGTACGGGGACTGGAACTCGCTGGAGCGGGCCGAGTTCCAGCTCCACGTGGCCGGGGACGAGACCCAGGTCGAAGTCACCGTCTCGAACCCCGTGCGTGAGGGCGGCAGCGAGGTCGAGCAGCTCTTCCGGACCGTGGACTTCATCCGCTCCCAGGAGAGCGCCGAGTCGGCCTACCGGTCACGCCTCTCGGAAGTGGCCCGGGGGCAGAGCAACGGCGTGAGCCGCCTCGGGCTGGCGCGCGTCGCCTACGAGGGGCACTGCGAAGTGAAGGCCCGCATCGACGACCGCTCCATTCTCCACGTCACCGCCATCTCCACCTCTCGCAGATGAGCGCCAGCCGACAGGACGCCGGCGCGAGCGCGGGCAGGAGCGAGCGGCCGGCCAGCCTCGTCTCGAGCAGCTACACCCTGCGCCTCGACGAGGCCGAGGGCGGCTGGCTGACCTCCAGCTGGCTCGGAAGGATCGGCGATCGTCACCCCTCGGTCTCCATCCAGCCCTACCTCGAGAGCTTGATGGACCACGCCTTCGAGGGCGGCCTGGGGCTCCACTTCAGGCTCGAGGAGCTGCAGCACTTCAACTCGTCCACCATCGCGGTGCTCGTCCGGCTGATCCACCGGATCCCGGAACGCCAGGGGAAGCTCCGCATCACCTTCGACCCCGACAAGAGCTGGCAGCAGATGTGCTGCGATGTCCTCGCCCGCTTCGAGGCGAGCGTGCCGGGGCTCGAGGTCCGGGAGATCCGTTCATGAGCGACGCGCGCACCCAGAACGTTGGCTCGATGCGGCTGGCCGACGGCTACCAGCACGCCTTGAAGGCCGCGGACATCCTCTTCGGCGGCTTCATGTTCCTGATGGTGGGGCTGGCCGGGATCGGTGTCCATCAGGGCGTCGCGCCGGTCACCGACCTCATCCTCATCCTGGGCTTCCTGGTGGTGAACATCGTCGTGGGGGAGGTGGGGCGCCGCCTCGATCGTCCCTTCCTCATGGAGGGCGTTCGGGTCTGCGTGGGCGGCGGGACGGCGCTGGCCGCCTACCTGATGGTCGCCGGTCCGCTGGGTCCCTGGTGGCCCGGCTTCGTCATCCTCTCGCTCGGCGGCTCCATCGGCTTCGGCCTGCTCACCCAGAAGCCCCACGGCGGCAGGGCCGTGGTCGCCGTCTACTTCTTCGCCTACCTCTTCGCCTCGATCGCGATGCAGTCGCCCATCGACTGGTACCAGATCGGCATCGAGGGCGGCCTGATCGCCATGCTCGGCCTGATGTTCGCCGAGATCATGTCCCTGCTCGGCCAGACCCTGCAGCAGGAGCACGAGCGCAGCCTCGATCTCCAGGCCGCCCGGGACGCCCTCTTCGCCGAGGTCGAGGTCGCCCAGGCGATCCAGACCCTGCTCCTGCCCCGGGATCCGAAGATCCCCGAGCACGAGGTCGCCGGCCGGATGGTCACCGCCACCGAGGTCGGGGGCGACTACTACGACGTCATCGACACGAGCAGCGGCCGCAGCCTGGTCGCCATCGGGGACGTCTCCGGGCACGGGGTGACCTCCGGGCTGACGATGATGATGGCGCGCACGAGCCTGGTGGGAGCGGTCGAGGCCATCCCCGACGCGCCGATCCCCGTCCTCTACCGGGTGCTCAACCGCTGCATCCGCCAGAACCTGGCCCGGATGAACCTCTCCATGTACATGACCTTCGCTCTGCTCGAGCACCACGGACGAGGCCGCTTCACGGCGGTCGGCCGGCACCTGCCGCTCTACATCTACCGCCGGGCGAGCGAGGCCATCGAGGAGATCGAGCTCTCGGGAATGTGGCTGGGCATCCTCGACGATCTCGAGCCCGATCAGCTCCAGGAGACCCACTTCGAGCTCGCCCCGGGCGATCTCCTCTTCCTCTTCACCGACGGCATCGTGGAGCAGTTCGTCGGCGAGGAGATGTTCGGCTACGACCGGCTCCGGGAGCTCGTCCGCCAGCACGGCGCGGCGGGCTCCAGCCAGGTCATCGACGAGGTGCTCGGCGGCCTGCGGGCCTTCTCCTCCGAGCAGGAAGACGACGTCACCATGCTCGTGGTGACGCATACCGGTGACGTTCAGCAGGCGATGGCCCTGAGCAACGGCGCAGCGGCCTGACGATACACCCCAAGGAGGTCGACCATGAGAACCCGAGGAACTCGATACGGACTGAAGCTCGCGCACGTCGCGCCGCTCCTGCTCGGTGGGCTCCTGATCCTGCCGCTGCCCGCCCTGGCGGACGACGATGGGGCGGGGTGCCGGCCGGTCTCCGGCCGCTACACCGCCAACCCTCTACCTCCCTCGTCCTGCTTCTCGCCGGTCGGCTTCTGCACGGCCGGTACCCTCACCGGGGGGCTCCACGGGAGCTACACCTTCACGATGAGCAGCGCCCGATCCGCGGAGGAGCCCACGGCGCCGGGGATGACCTTCTACACCGGGGTGAGCCTGGTGGAGGCGCTGGGAGGCTCGCTGGTGGGGACCGACACCGGGACCGTCGATCTCTCCCCCGTGGGCACGGGCCGGCAGGCGGCGCTGATCACCCTCACCGGCGGCGCGGAAGGGCTCGAGGGAACCACCGGCTACCTGACCCTGGTCGGGGAGCTGAGCCTGATGACCGGCGAGGTGCAGGGCCGCTACAGCGGCGAGCTCTGTGGTCCCGCGATCCAGGACCGTCACAGCGGGAGGCGATGAGCAGGCTGCTCGATCTCTGGGCCCCGGCCATCCCCGCGCGGCGGCCGGTGGGATACCGGCTCCCGGCCCTGCAGGGCGCCGTGCGGGTCCTCGACTGGCGGGAGGGCCTCCGCCTCGTCCGGCTCTCGCCGGTGGATCTGACCTGCCGCTTGCCGGGGACGCTGCCCGTGGTCGCCGGTAAGCTGCACCAGGTCCAGATCGTCTTCCAGGATCGCGTCCAGGCCACGCTCCAGGGGCTGGTGACGGGGGTGCGGGTCGATCCGGAGAGCGGCCAGCAGGAGGTCGACCTGAGCTTCACGCCGCTCACCCTCGAGGCGGGGCGCCGGATCCTGGCGGGGCTGCTGGCTCACCTGGGTGACACCGGCGGGGCGCCGGAGAGCGCGCCCCCGGCCTCCGGCGGGATCACCGAGCTGATCCGCGAGGCGCGCCGCATCCGGACCCTGCTGCGGGGCCTGATCGACGAGCGGCCCCGGGGTCGGGTCGTCTCCGAGGACGGCCGGCGAGGGCAGGTCGCGCTGCTACCCCTCGCCGAGGGCGGCGGGGCGCCCCTGCGCTGGTCGGCCGACGAGGACACCCCCGAGCCCCCCTTCCAGCTGGAGCTGCAGGGCTACAACTCGATCTTTCACGTGCAGGTGAGGACGGCCCGGCGGGAGGGGGGACACTTCCTCGCGCCCTTGCCGACGATGATCGTCCGGCGCCGCAACCGCCTCCACCGGAGAGTCGAGGTCGACGCCGGCGAGGTGAGTCTGCGTCACCCGGTCTGGCCCGGGCACTCGGTCCGGGGGCGCATCGTCGATCTCTCCCACGAGGGGCTGGCCTTCGAGGCCGACCCGGTGGAGGACGTCCTCTATCCGGGCCTCGTCCTGCCCCGGCTGGAGGTGGCGCTGCCGGGGGAGCCACCGATCACCTGCTCCGCGCAGGTCCGCCACCTCCTCCCCGCCGGTGAGGCGCAGGCCGGGCGCTGTGGCCTCTGGCTCTCCCCGAGCTCGCCCGTCGATCGGGAGCGATGGATCGCCGCCCTCGCGCGGCGCCTCTACCCGGGCTCGGAGGTGGCCCGAGATCGAGCCGGTGAGCTGTGGGAGGTGTTCCGGGACTCCGGCTACTTCGGGCTCTCCGATCAGCGCGAGGCCCACTTCGTCCAGCTGCGAGAGAGCTTCACGCACTTCTGCCACAAGCTCGGCCGGGCCCCGGGGGTGGGCTACCAGGTGGTCCACCGCTTCGACGGAGTCGCCCGGGGAACCGTCACCATGGTCAAGCCCTACGCCGGCACCTGGGTGGGCTATCAGCTGGCGAGGAGGGACGTCAGCGGTGACGACGCGCGCCAGGCGCGGCGGGTGCTGCGCGAGGTCGTCCTCCATGGCTACGAGCACGCGATGACCGATCCGGGCTTCCGGTGGTTCGTCACCTGGATCCAGACCGAGGGCCGCTTCTCCCGCCTGCTGATGAACGATCTGACCCGGCGCTACACCCACGACCGGGACCGGGCCTGCCTGCTTCGCTTCCGGGCCTTCCAGGCCGCCTGTGACGAGGGCGAGCCGCGCTTCGAGGTGGGGCCGGAGGTCTCGGAGGCGACGCCCTGGGAGCTGCAGGAGCTGCTCTCGGCGCTCGCCCGGATCCGGCCGAGGCCCTACCTCGAGGCCCACGACCTGGTCGCCGGCCGACTCGAGCTCGGGGAGGCGTCGGCCCGCTGGGGCGCCGCGAGGCTTCAGCGCGAGCGGGCGATCCTGATCGCTCGTCGGCAAGGCCTCCCCCGGGCGGCGGCGGTGCTCGAGGTGGTCGAGGCCGGCGCTCACCTCTTCGGGCTCTTCGATCTGGTGCGCCTCTTTCCTCTCATCGAAGGGGGCGAGCGACACTTCCAGGAGCTGCTCCAGGCGGCCCGGGACTGGTATCGGATCCGGGGGAAGCACCGCTTCACCTACTTCTGCGAGACCCGGGAGACCGCCCACGCCACCGAGCTCGGGATGAAGGATCTGGGGGAGGCCGATCTCACGGTCCTCTCGGCCGAGCTGATGCCCGAGCAGCTGGAGCACGCCTGGGAGGTCACCTTCAGCCCACCCCTGGAGGTGAAGCCATGACCCCGCTCCCCCCACTGCGCGACGCTCCGGCAGAGCCCCGCCCTGGCGCGTGGGCGCCGCTCCGCTTCCCGGCCGACGAGCCGGCGGCGGTCGCCGAGGTGGAGCGCCTCATCGCCGAGCGGCGGGCGATCTTCGTCCACGACACCCTCGATCTGCAGCTCGCCGAGCTGGTCGACTCCCGCACCCCGGGGCACAAGCTCCAGGGCGCGGAGCTCGCTCGAGCGGTGGACGCCTTCCTCGAGGGGCGCCCCTCGGTGAGCTACGGCAACTGGTTCTACTACCCCTGGTCCGGCCGCCTGATCCGGGTGCTCCCCGAGGGGCCCTTCCGGTGGCTGCGGAGCAACCGGAACCGCAACAAGATCACCGAGCCCGAGCAGGCCTCTCTCCGCCTTCGCACCCTCGGGATCGTGGGGCTCTCCGTGGGGAGCGCCACGGCGATGACCCTCGCCATGGAGGGGGTCGGGGGGACCCTGCGCCTGGCCGACTTCGACTCCCTCGATCTGGGCAACCTGAACCGCCTCCGGGCGCCCCTGCACGCCCTCGGTGAGAACAAGGCGGTGATCGCCGCCCGGCAGATCGCCGAGCTCGATCCCTACCTGCGGGTGGAGGTCTTCGCCGAGGGCGTGACCGAGGCGAACCTCGAGCGCTTCCTGCTCGGCGACGGAGCCGAGGGCTGGCCGCGGCTGGATCTGCTGATCGAGGAGTGCGACGACCTCTACCTGAAGGTGGCTCTGCGCGAGCGCGCCCGGGCGGCGCAGATCCCGGTGGTGATGGAGACCTCCGACCGGGGGCTGGTCGACATCGAGCGCTTCGATCTCGAGCCGGAGCGGCCGCTGCTCCACGGGCTGGTCGGCGACCTGAAGGCCGAGTCGCTCCGCGGCCTGACGACCTACGAGAAGGTCCCGATCGTCCTGCAGCTGTTGGGCGAGGACGCGGTCTCACCGCGCCTGGCCGCCTCGATGGTCGAGATCGACAGCACCCTGAAGACCTGGCCCCAGCTGGCCTCGGCGGTCTCCCTCGGCGCGGCGCTGGGCACCGACGTGGCGAGGCGCATCCTGCTCGACCAGCTGCGCATCTCCGGCCGCTTCTACGTCGATCTCGAGCAGGCCATCCCGGACTCGCCGGGCGAGGCCGGGGCGCCTGCCTCGCGACCCGCAGAGCGCGAGGGGGCCGACGCCGCGCCCGCGCGCACTCCCGGGCCGCCGCGGGTCGAGAGCCGGGGAGACCTCGGGTCGATCCGGTCGCTGGTGGCCTTGGCGGTGCTGGCCCCCTCGGGGGGCAACTGTCAGCCCTGGCGCTTCAGCTGGAACGGCGAGCGGCTGCGCTGCCACCACGACCGCGCGCGCTCGGCCTCCTTCCTCGACTGGGAGGACAAGGCGGCGCACCTCGCCCTCGGCGCCGCGGTGGAGAACATGATCCTGGGGGCCGGCGCGCTCGGCCTCGCGCTGAGGGCGGAGCCCTTCCCCCTTCCCGGGGACGCCGCCGTGGTCTGCGACCTCTGGCCCACGGCCTCGCCGGGGGGCCCCGTCGACGACCCCCTGGCCGCCGCCATCCCCCTGCGCTGCACCAACCGCCGCCTCGGTCCACGAGCGCCCCTCGAGCCGCGGCTGCGAGACGCTCTCTCGTCCGCCGCCGGCGCGCTCGGGGTCGAGCTCTCCCTCGTGGAGGAGCCCGCCACGCTCGAGCGCCTGGGGCGGCTGCTCGGGAGGGGGGACCGCATCCGCTTCCTGAACGAGCAGATGCACCGCGAGATGATGAGCGAGATCCGGTGGAGCGAGGAGGAGGCCCGCCGCACCGGCGACGGCATGGACGTCGCCACCCTGGAGCTGACGCCCACCGATCTGGCCGGCATGAAGCTCACCCGCGGCTGGCGGGTGATGGAGCTGGTGGGCCGGGTGGGGGGCGGGCGAGCGCTGGAGAAGCCGAGCCGCAAGGCGCTCGCGGCGGCGAGCGCGGCCGGCCTCGTCCGGCTGCCCGGGCGAGGGCCCGGGGAGGCCTTCCTCGGGGGGCGGGCCATGCAGCGGGTCTGGCTGGCGGCCACCGCGGCGGGCTGGGCCTTCCAGCCGATGACCGCGATCACCTACCTCTTCGAGCGGCTCATCGACGGAGGAGAGGGGCTCTCCCGCACGGAGCGCGCCGAGCTCGAGCAGCTCTGGCTGGAGCACCAGGAGATCTTCGGCACCGGCCCCGGGGAGACCCAGGCGATGCTCTTCCGTCTGGCCCGGGCCGAGCCTCCCACCGAGCGCGCGCTGCGGCGCCCGGTGGAGGAGGTCTTCTCGATCGAGTAGCGGGCGCTTACCGGCGGCCCGGCCGGTCGTACTTGGCGTCCCGCTGCTCGATGATGACCCGCTGCACGTCGAGGGGGTTCTCCGGCGCGTTGTCCGCGAACCAGTCGACGAGGCGGTTGTAGTTCTTCTCCATCTTCTTGCGGATGAGCTTCTCGGTGGGCAGGCAGCGGGCGGCGTAGGCCTTGTTCTCCTGCTGCTCGAGGCGGTCGAGCTGCGCGTTGGCCTGCTTCACCTCGTGGATGTACTTGGCGTTGTCCTTCTTCTTGTTCGCCGCCCGGTACTTCGGCGCGAACTGCTTGTAGAGGGCGTCCTTGCACTGCGCGAGCTTGCGGGCCTGGGCGTCGTGGGAGCCGTCGAGGCCCCAGCAGCCCTTGAAGGCCCAGGCGTTGCCGAAGGTGCGGGCGGCGGGGGCCACCGAGCTGATGCTCTTCCACTGCACGCGGCTGTCGCCGCCGTTGAGGGTCTTCACGGTGAGCCACATGTCGTCGTCGCTGCTGCGCATGAGCGGCTCGTTGCCCGCGTAGACGGGGGCGCCCGGCACCGGCCGGGTCCAGTACTGGAACTTGTGCTCGGGGCTGCAGGGATCGGGCGCCGAGACGCCCATCCGGGTGGCGATGGCCATGGGGAAGTCGGCCCGCTTCCACTTCACCAGCGTCCAGTGGATCGAGTTCTTGGTGCCGGCGAAGGTGAGGCTGCCGGCGCGGGTGGCCTTCAGCGCCTTGTTGGCGCAGAAGCCGGAGATGCGGCCGACCGGGCTCTTCCAGAGGCCGAAGCCGAGGCCGTGGGTGGGCAGGGTGTACTTCCAGTCGAGGTCGGTCTTCTCCGACCCGCTGTCGGTCTTCCACTTGCCGAGCATCGCGTAGCACTCGCCCTCGGCGGCCGGGATGGAGACCGTCATCTGCTTGCCGACGGTGTCGCCGCTCTTCACGTGCTCGGCGCCCATGGCCGCCGCGATGGCCGCGCCGTCGCCGGTGAGCCAGGCGTTGTAGACCCGCACGTACCAGAGGTGCTCGCCGTACCAGGCCTGGGCGGTGGGCTTGAAGCCGTTGACCGTCGCCAGCACGCCCTCGAAGTCGGCGATCTGCTTGTCGTCGATCGGGGCCTCCTTCTTCTGCATGATGCCGTCCCAGTACTTCAGGGTCTTGTCGAGCCAGTCGAGCTGCTGGCTCTGGGCCTGCATCTCGGCGGAGCTGGCGGCCTTCGCGGCCTTCAGGGCCCCGGACTCGGCCAGCTGCTGGTTGCGGGTGAAGGCGGCGGCGGCCTGCTCGGACATCCACTGGGCGTCGCGCTGGGTCCAGTCGGCGGCGCCCGCCAGGTAGGCGTCGGTGGCGGCCTTCAGCTGCTGGAGGGCGGCGTCCTCGACGACCTTGCCCGAGTCGTGGGCCATCTTCACCGGCTCGTAGGCCTGGCAGACCGGCAGCTGGAGCTTGCCCTGCTGCACCTTGGCGTCGAACTCGGCCCAGTAGCGCTCCACGTTCTGCCAGGCGTCGAGCTTCATCAGCTTCTCGTCGATCTTCGCCGAGAGCTCCTGGTGGATCTGCAGCGCCTCGGCGAAGCGGGCGCCCTTGGACTCGCAGCCCTCGCGCCAGGAGCTGGCGACCTTGTTCGAGCCCTCCTGGGAGCGGCGGTTCACCTCCGAGAGGGTCTCCCGCTGCTCCTTGGAGGGCTTGCGGGGATCGAAGGAGCCGAGGTCGACCTTGCTCGAGCCGCCGCCGAGCTTGATGCCGAACTGGGCGGAGGCCGCGCCGGGCAGGAGGAGGGTGAGCGCCAGGGTGCAGGGGACGAGCGAGGCGAGGAGGCGGTTCATGGGATCTCCGGAGAGGAGCGGGGGGAGCAGGGGTGAGCCGGGGTTTTGTCCGCCAGGGCACGGAGAGGGTCAAGTGAGCGGGATCACTTGCGGCAGGGATCCCGGCGGGGTCCAATGAAGGGCAGGAGGAGGGTCACCATGCGCAAGACCGTGCTGGGCGTCGCCGTCGTCCTCTCCGTCTCCGGCTGTCTGGAGCGCCCGGGAGGCAACCAGAGCGACTGGGACGTGAGGGGGAACTACGATCTCACCTATCAGGATCAGATCGACCTGAAGCTGAACATCGCCGGGGCCATCCGGGAGGCCACCGCCACCGGCTACGGTGGGGTGGTGGACTTCGGGATGCACGAGGGCAACCCGCTGACCCTCGACCTCTCCGCGCACTGCGCCAAGGAGGAGGTCGTCTGCCCGAACGAGTCCTTCTGGGACAAGGTGGCCATCGATCAGGTGAACGCGGACCGCAACACGGCCCTGCACTCGATCATGGTCGTCGACGACACGGTCCACGACCTGCCCGAGGGGACGAACGCCGAGTCGCGGGGCGGCATCGTCAACCAGGATCGCAACAACCGCTTCCTGGTCGGCCTCGGCCTGGCCGGCGCGGCGCAGGGGGCCTGCGGCGCCCTGGCGGCCTCGGTGGCGGTGGGCCGCTTCACCCACGCGGGCGAGTCCATCGAGACCGAGATCGTCTACCGGGACGAGAGCGGCCAGCCCTGCGTGCCGGGGGAGGGTGACGGCGGCACGGCCGACGGCGGCGCGGTGGTGGACGGCGGTGACGGCGCCACCGGGGGCGAGTGCCTCGAGGTGCTGGCCGAGCGGCTGACCTGGCCCGCGGGCGCGGCGGTCGATGGCATCGAGGACGGCCGGGTGATCATGGCCTGGGCCGGCGGCTGCGCCTTCGGCCCGATCCTCGTCGGCGCCACCCTCACCATGCAGGTGCGCTACGACGGCGTCCGCACCGGCGACTACGACCCGCCCCTGGGCGTCGACCCGCCGATCACCGTCGAGGGCGAGGTCCCGCCGGACGAGCCCATCGCGGCCGAGGGCGGCTGAGCGGCCATAACGTAAAATTTAATTGCCAATAAGTTTCTTGGTGGTCATAATACTGACCATCATGCCCCGAAAAAGCGCTACCCCTTACCCCGCTGTCCGCCGCTTCCTCGCGGAGCTGGGTGAGAACCTCCGTCTGGCCCGGCTGCGTCGTGGCTTCTCGATGGAGCTGGTCGCCCGGCGGGCCGGGATGTCCCGGGTCACCTTGCGCGCGGTGGAGCGGGGTGAGCCGGCGGTGACGCTCGGCTCCTACGCCAACGTCCTCCACGTGCTCGGGTTGCACGAAGATCTGGGTCTTCTGGCCCGGGACGATCTCCTCGGGCGCAAGCTCCAGGATGCGGGGCTCCCGACCCGGCGACGGGCCCCGAGACGCTCGAAGGGCGGGTCCGACTCCGAGGCAGGCACCCCGGAGGAGAGCGAGTGATGGCCGGGCGCCGCATCATCGAGGTCGTCGCGGACTGGGCTGCGCTGGGGGGGGCGCGGACGATGGGGTGGCTCACGGCGACCCCCGCGAGGGGCAAGGAGGTCTTCGCCTTCGAGTACGACGAGGACTGGCTCGGCTCGGCCGCCCGGATCCAGCTCGATCCCTCGATGTCGCTCTGGGAGGGTCCGCAGTATGCACCTCGCGATCGAGAGACCTTCGGGGTCTTCCTCGACTCCTCGCCGGACCGCTGGGGTCGGGTGCTCATGCGCAGAAGGGAGGCCCTGCTCGCCCGGGCCGAGGGGCGCACCGAGCGCAACCTCCTCGAGTCGGACTACCTCCTCGGCGTGCACGACGGGCACCGCATGGGCGGGCTGCGCTTCCGGGTCGAGGGGCGCTTCCTCGACGACAACGACGAGCTCGCCTCGCCACCCTGGACCTCGCTGCGAGAGCTCGAGCACGCCAGCCTCCAGCTCGAGCGTGAGGGAGTCGAGGAGGATCCCGACTACGGTCGGTGGCTGAAGATGCTGATCGCGCCCGGCGGCTCCCTCGGTGGTGCCCGCCCGAAGGCCAGCGTCCGGGACGAGCGTGATCACCTCTGGATCGCCAAGTTCCCCAGCCGCGGAGACGACGAGGACGTGGGGGCCTGGGAGCAGGTGGCCTGCGACCTGGCCCGGCGGGCCGGCGTCGTCGTGCCCGAGACGCAGCTGCGCCGCTTCGGCTCCGGGAGGGGAGAGGACCGGGGGCATCACACCTTCCTGAGCCGGCGCTTCGACCGGGTCGGCGTCGGCCGCCTCCACTTCGCCTCGGCCATGACCCTGCTCGGCCGGATCGATGGGCAAGGCGCCGGCGAGGGGGTGAGCTACCTGGAGCTGGCGGAGCTGCTCATGCGCCTGGGGTCCCGGACGGGAGAGGATCTCGAGCAGCTCTGGCGGCGCATCGTCTTCTCGATCTGCATCTCGAACACCGACGACCACCTGCGCGACCACGGCTTCCTGCTCGAAGCGGAGGGGTGGGCGCTCTCCCCGGCCTACGACCTCAACCCGGATCCCGCAGGTGAGGGTCTGCAGCTCAACGTCTCGGAGTCCGACAACCGCCAGGACCTCGAGCTCGCGCTCTCGGTGGCGGAGGTGTTCCGGCTGAAGCACGAGCGTGCGCGGGAGATCGTCGACGAGGTGGTGGCGGCCGTGCGGACCTGGCGGGAGGTGGCGGCCGGTCACGGCCTCTCGCGGGCCAGGCAAGATCGGATGCGGCGGGCCTTCCGGAAGGCCGTCGGGGGCGACTAAACCAGAGCGCCCCGCGCCCTTCGCCTCGACCCGACGATTGCTGCTAGCTTCCGCTTCCATCCACCAAGGGGGAAGCGATGCAGAAGCAGGAGTACGTCCAGCAGATCGTCTCGAAGTCCTACGAGCGGGCCTCCCGGGATCCGGTCTTCCTCGACAAGCTGATCAGCGACCGCCAGGCCGCCCTCGAGGAGGTCTACGAGGAGATCCCCGGGGAGGACGGCACCGAGCGGCCGACCCTCGCCGAGAAGAAGGAGGTCTTCGCCAAGGCGGGCACCTACCTACAGACGGCGCCCATCCTGAAGCGCGCCGAGATGGAGCGCCTGGTCGGCCAGCTCATCGACGACTCCCGCACCGCCTACCTGCGGACCATCGTCCAGAGCCAGGCCCTCTTCTGGGTGGGCGTGTTCCTCGCGCTGGTGACGGTGGGGGTGGAGCTCTGGGGCCTGATGACCCAGGTCGCGCAGGGCTCCCTCGAGGAGGCCACCCGGATCAGCGACGCCCTCGGGCGGGCCGCCGAGGACTCGGCAGCGCGGATCGAGCGCTACTGCGAGTACCGCAGCGGCGACTCCCGCGTGCCGCCCGCCGCGCCGCCTCCGGTGCCCTTCGCGCCGCCTCCCGGCCAGCCTTCCTGAGGCTCGGCGAGCTTCCCGGTCTCCGGGGCCATTACCTCCGCCACTCCACTTGCCGAGCCGCCCTGTCGTGGGTATGTTTTTTCCGGTAGATTTAATACGGAGATCGATATGGGAGTCGTCGCGAAGCCCGAGCTGGAGCCCGGAAGGGCCTATCGCACCCGCGAACTGCGACGGTGGAGCGCCAACCCGACCCGGCTGGCGCGACGCCTGGTGCGAGAGGGGGTGCTGCGCGAGGCGGCCCATGGGCTCTTCTATGCGCCCGTCCCCAGTCGGTTCGGACCGGCGCCGGTCGACGACGAGGAGCTCCTTCGCGCCTTTCTCGAGGGTGATCGCTTCGTGATCACCGGCCCACCGCGCTGGAACTCGCTCGGCCTCGGTTCGACCGCGATGTTCGCCGAGACCCTCGTCTACAACACCCGGCGCACCGATGAGCTGGTCTTCGACGGGCGGCCCTTTCGACTGCGCAGGGTCTACTTCCCGGACAAGCCGACCCCGGAGTGGTTCGTCGTGGACCTGCTCCAGCACCACGAGCTGGCGGGGGTCTCCCCCGAGGAGCTCGAGGCGAGGCTGAAGGCCACGATCCGCGAAGGGCGCTGGGACGTCGAGCACTTGGTCGAGATGGCCGAGGCGTATGGCACCAAGGCGACGCTGGCGCTGGTCGAGGCCAGTGTCGCGGAAGCGAGTGCCGTCGCCCGCCCATGACCTTCGTTCACCAGGACCCCGAGTTCGATCGCCTCCTGCGAATCGTCGCCCAGGATCGCGAGATCGACGTCGCGCTCGTCGAGAAGGACTACTGGGTGACCCACTCCCTCTGGGCGCTGCACCAGACCGGGCTGGACCTCTGGTTCAAGGGCGGCACCTCGCTGTCGAAGGGCTTCGGCCTCATCCAGCGCTTCTCCGAGGACCTCGACCTGATGATCGAGCCGGGCTCGGTCCCGGGGATGCCGAGGCCCGGCAGCGTGAAGAACAAGAAGATGGCCGCAGTCGAGAGACGCCACGCCTACTTCGACGCGCTGGTGGGCGCGATGGTGATCCCCGACGTCCAGGTTGAGCGAGACCGGAGCCGCCTCGACGAACAGGCCCGGGGCGCCGAGTACCTGGCCCGCTACCCTGGCAGGTACCTGGGCCACCTGGCGCCCGCGATGCTCCCCTTCGTCAAACTGGAGGTCGGTCAGGCCAGGGTCGTTCCCTGCGTCGCCCGGCCGCTGGGCTCCTTCGTCCACACCTACCTGGAGACGAAGGGCCAGCTCGGGGCGTTCTCCGACAACCGCCCCGGGTCGGTCAGGTGCGTGCACCCCGTGGTGACCCTCTTCGAGAAGCTCGACGCGCTGATGCGACGCTACCCCAGAGAGGTGATGGAGCCGGACACCTTCGTTCGCCATTACGAGGACGCCGCGCAGATCGTCCGGTCCATCGATGGGCTGCCCGATCCCGGGCGGACGCCGGCCGAGCTCATGCAGGAGATGATCGAGAGCGGGGACCTCCAGAGGGCGCCGACCCCCGAGGAGCCCTCTCTCGTCCTCGAGGATCCGGAGAAGCGCCGGAAGATCGCGCAGGCCTACGTGCGGATCTCACCCATGTACTGGGGGCCGCGGATGGGACTCGAGGAGGCCTGCGAGGTCATCCGGGGTTGGCTGGGAGGCTGAACCAAAAGGAAAGGGCCCGCTCCCGGGAGGGAGGGGCCCTTTTTGGCGAGGCGTACCGGACTTGAACCGGTGACCTCCGGCGTGACAGGCCGGCGTTCTAACCAACTGAACTAACGCCCCGTATTCGGAAATCTGTATTGGGCGGAACTGGGTTCGAACCAGTGACCCTCGGTGTGTAAGACCGATGCTCTACCGCTGAGCTACCCGCCCGAGGCGGGCGAGAGCGAGTATTTAGTCGGGGGCCCCCTGGGGTGTCAAGCCTTCCTTTCACCGATTCGTCAGGGCCTCCCGAATGCCTTCCCCGGGGGGCTTTTGGCGGATATCCTCACGAATTCATGGGAAACGAGCAAGGCGCCTCCATTCTGGGCATCCGTTCGGCCTCGCTGGACGAGGGCGCCCTCGAGGCCCTGCTGACCGCCGACGGGCACGAGGTGCGCTGGTGCAGCCTGGACGAGGCCCTCCGGCGCCTGGGGCAGGAGCCCCTGCCGGACCTGGTGATCGGCTACCACGACGACGAGACCCAGGAGATGGAGCGCCTCTTCGTGCACCTGCGCGAGGGGAGGCACCAGGATCGCTTCGTCCCCTGCCTGGTCCTCTGCCCCAAGGGGAAGACCCGGGCCCGGGTGCAGGCCCTCCAGGCCGGCGCCGACGAGTGCATGGACCGGGAGGGTGAGCCCTCGGAGATGATCGCCCGCATCGGCGCGCTGCTGCGGATCAAGTCCATCCAGGACCGGATGGCGAAGTCCCGGCGCGAGCTGCAGCGCCGGGTCGCCACCGATCGGGTCACGGGCCTGCTCAACCGCGCCAACTTCGAGGTGCGCTGCAGCCAGGAGCTGGAGCGGGCCCGCCGCTACCAGGAGCCCCTGGCCCTGCTGGTGGTCGACCTCGACGGCTTCCGGGAGTTCAACCGGCAGGAGGGGGAGGGGATGGGAAACTCCGTCCTCACCGAGACCGGGCAGATCCTCGAGGAGGTGGTGCGCGAGGTCGATCTGGTGGGGCGCCTCTCGGCGGACACCTTCGGCGTCGTCCTGCCCAACACCCACGTCACCGGCGCGGTCACCGCCGCCGAGCGCGTCTGGCGCGCGGTGGGCGGGCGGACCTTCGTCCACGAGGCGCGGACCGCGAGAATGACCTGCTCGGTGGGCATCGCCTTCTTCCCGGCGCGGGGGGTGCGGGTGCCCGAGGACCTGCTGCGCCGCGGCCGCGAGGCCCTCTACCGGGCCAAGCAGGAGGGCCGGAACCGGATCTGCCTCTACCAGGCCGCCCACTACCTCTACGAGCCGGGCGAGGCCCAGGACGAGAGCGAAGTCGAGCCGAACCATGGCGGCGCCTGAAGCCCCTCCTCACCAGATCTGCCTGGTGGTGGACGACAGCCTGACCGTCCGGCGGGGCCTGAAGCTGGCCCTGCAGAAGGCCGGCCTCTTCGGGGAGGTGCTGGAGGCGGACGACGGGGACACCGCCCTCACTCTCGTCGAGGAGCGGCACGTGCGGGGCCTGCCGGGGGTGGACCTGGTCCTGGCCGATCTGGTCATGCCCCGGATGGACGGCTTCGAGTTCCTGGCGGCCTTCAAGCGGGATCCCGGCCGCGCCATGATCCCGGTGATCGTGCTGACCGGCCAGGAGTCGACCAAGAAGAAGGTCCGCGCCCTCGACGCCGGCGCCGCCGACTACCTGGTGAAGCCCTTCGACAACGCCGAGCTGATCGCGCGGGTGAGGGTGCACCTGAAGGTGAAGAACCTGCAGGACGAGCTGCGCGAGCTGAACAAGCGCCTCCAGGCCCTCTCGACCGTCGACGCGGTGACGGGGCTGCCGAACCGCCCGGCCTTCCTCGAGACCCTCGACCGCGAGCTGGCCCGGGCCCGCCGCCACGGCACGAAGGTGGCGCTGCTCACCATCGAGATCGATCACCTCTGGTCCTTCGCGGCGGCGCACGGGAAGGAGCTGGCCGACCAGGCCCTGGCCGAGCTGGCGGCGCTGCTGAAGGAGACCCTGCGCAAGACCGACTCCCTGGGTCGTTACTCGGGCACCGAGCTGGTCGCCCTCCTCCCGGAGACCGCCCGGGTCGAGGCCGCCGCGGTGGGCGAGAAGCTCCGCGCGGTGGTCGCCGCCCGGCCCGGAGCGGCCGAGCCCCACCTCACCCTGAGCGTCGGCGTCGCCTGCTACCCGGATCAGCAGGTGGGCGATCCCCGGACCCTCCTGCGGGCCTCCGAGCTGGCCCTGCAGCAGTCCCGTCAGCTGGGCCGCAACCGGGTGGCCATGTGGATGGGTGAGCTCGGCATCCCGGCCTCGGTGGCCGTCCAGGTCTAGGCATGAGGGACCGGCTCCGCCTCGGCGCGCTCGCCTGCCTCGCCACCCTGGTGGTCACGCCGGGCGCCCGGGCCGCCCTGCGCGAGGACATCGCCGCCGACGTCGCCCGCACGGCGGTGCACCAGGGCCTCCTTCGCCAGGGGACGCAGACCGCGGCCGATCACGGCGACCTCGACGGCGACGGCCGCCACGAGGGGGTGGTGGCCTACAAGATCCGCACCCCCGACCGGACGCTGTGGGGAGTGCTGGTGATCTACCAGAGCTTCGAGGCGGTCTACCGCGAGCGCAGCATCGTGGCCTGGAAGGGGGCCTGGCCCGAGACCCTGGGCGTCGCCATGGAGCGGCTGGAGGTCGGCTTACGCGCGGGCGAGGGCGAGGAGGCCCGCGGCGGCCAGGAGGTCCTGCGCTGGGAGAAGGATCTCGACTGGCAGCGCGAGCGCGATGGGAGGCTGCGGGACGTGAAGCCCTGGGCGAGCTCGACCCTCGACGGGCGCAAGAGCCGCGGGGGCAAGACCAGCGCCGAGCACCTGGTGGACGACCGGATGGACACCGGCTGGGCCGAGAGCGCCCTGGGCACCGGCATCTCGGAGCGGGTGCGCCTCTCCTTCACCGGGCCGGTGGACCTGGCCCTGCTGGGCCTGGCCGGGGGTAACGGCGCCTCGGACGAGGCCTTCGAGCTCTCCAACCGGGTGGGGCGCTTCGAGCTGCGGGTGCTCACGGCCTCCGACGAGGGCGACCCCGCCGCGGGCATCGACTACACGGCCATGGGCCTGGCCTTCAGCGGGCAGAAGGAGCACTTCGACCTGCGGGACGAGCCCGGGATGGTCTTCCTGCCGGTGGACGTCACCGAGGTGAAGCACCTGGAGCTGAAGATCGAGTCGGTCTTCCTCGGGGACAAGTTCGACGACTGCTGGATCTCCGAGCTCGTGCCGGTGCGGCAGAGGCCCACCCCGGCGCTCGAGCTCCTGAACCCGCCGAAGCCGCCGCCCCCGCTGACGGGCTCGGGCCCCGGCTAGTTCGCGTCCTCGGTCCAGACCTTCACGCCGCGGACCCCGCCGTCGTAGAAGGCCACCGCCAGGCGGCCGTCGGGCAGGAGGGTGGCGGCGAGGTAGCTGGCCATGGCCCCGCGGGTGCCGAAGTTGCGCAGGGTCCAGCCCTCGTCGCCGGCGCCCGCCGGGCGGGTGAGGAGGCGCAGGCGGGCGTCGGCCATGCCCACCCCGGGGAGGTGCTCGTGAGGCAGGTGGAGGGCCCCCTTGGCGGTCCCGACGAGGGCCATGGTGTTGGCGCTGCCCACCAGGTGCTGGTGCTTCCACCCCTCGCCTCCCTCGGCCCGGGTGGCCAGGATCAGCCGCCGGTTGCGCAGGGTGAGGTAGGCGATCTGCGGGTGCCCCTTCGCGTCGAGGACCAGGCCGCTCTTCCAGCCCGCGTTCGCCGGCGTGACCAGGGTCTCGCTCTGCCACGCCTCGGCCCCCGGGGCGAGGGTGGCGTAGCGCAGCTGGGAGTCGAAGACGGTCCAGTTCGCGTAGGAGGCGTGGAGGGTGCCGTCGGGCCCCTGCAGGAAGCCCACCTCGATCGAGTGCGAGCCGCCGGCCTTCTCGTCGACGGTGCGCCGCTTCCAGTGCTGGTGCTCGCCGGGGGCGCCCGCGGGGCGGGCGAGGTGGATGAGCTTCTCCTTCGCCGTGTAGTAGAGGGCGTGCACGGTGCCGTCCGGAAGGGCGCGCAGCTGGGAGGCCATGCCGACCTCCTCGCCGTCGTCCACCACCTCGAAGAGCCAGTCGGGGTGGCCCTGGAAGGGGCGCCGCCGATCGTCGGAGTCGATCTTCTCGGCCCCGACCCGCGTCGCGTAGTAGAGCCGGCTCTTGTCCTGGTTGTAGTAGAGCAGGTGCGGGCGGCCGCTCCCGTCCACGGCGATCGAGGGGTACTTGCCCACCGCGCCGTAGGCGTCGACGACCGTGATCTCCCAGCCGCCCTCCTTCTTCGCCTGCGCGTGGTGGAGCTCGCCGTTGAAGGCGTCGGTGTAGGCGAGGTGGAGGGTGCCGTCGGGCGCGGCGGCCAGGTCCACCCACCAGCCCAGGTCCCCTTCCCGGGGCGGGACGGTGAGGTCCGAGCCGTCGGCGGTCGGGGCGGCGCCCCCCTCGGGGTTGGCGGCCTCCACCAGGGAGAGGGTCCCCTTCGCCTCGGCCTCGGGCCAGGGCTTCAGGTCGGGCTCACAGCTGCACCCGCCCCCGATGAGCCCCGCGAGGAGCCCGAGGACCAGGGCCTTGGACCGATAGGCGTCGCGCATGGCGGCTACCCATACCATCTTGACGCCGGCCGGACACGCCTCTAGGAGGGGCCCCATGAGTGAGAGCGAGAACGGCGGAAGCAAGGGCGGGGCCGGCCCCGACAAGATGAAGCAGCAGCTCGACCGGATGGTGAAGACCACCGTCGAGGGGCTCGAGGAGCTCAAGGAGGTCCTCCTGCGGGCGTCGCAGAACGCCAAGGTGAAGCTCGACGCGACGCTGCTGCGGCGGGAGCGGGATCGCCTCTACCAGACCCTCGGGGAGCAGACCTACCACCTGGTGGAGGACGGCACCCTCAAGGCCCCCGGGGCCCTCCGGGACACGATCGACCGGATCCACGCCCTGGTGGAGCAGCTGGCGGCCGAGGAGGCGTCCATGGACGAGGGAGAGGGCGGCCCGGACGACGAGGAGACCGATTCCTGACCCCCGGGCCCGGGTCGATTTCGGGCCTTGACGAGGGGGGGCTGGCGTTCGTATAAACCCGCTCCCGGTCAGGTCCACGAGGCCTCTCGGGCGACAACGAGAATATGGGGATGTAGCTCAGTTGGGAGAGCGCGTGAATGGCATTCACGAGGTCGTCGGTTCGATCCCGTCCATCTCCACTCCATAAAGGGCCTGGCTTTCATCGAAGCCGGGCCCTTTCTTTTTCCGGTCAGGGAGGACCGCGATGCGCTACACCCACCACGTCTTCATCTGCGCTCACGAGCGGCCCCCCGGCACGCCCAAGGGCGACTGCGCCAGCAAGGGCGCCTTCGATCTCATCAGCCTCTTCAAGGAGGCCCTCCACGAGCACGGGCTCTCGGGATCGGTGAGGGCGCAGAAGGCGGGCTGCCTCGACCTCTGCGGTCAGGGGCCCTCGGTCGTCGTCTACCCCGAGGGGGTCTTCTACGCCCGGGTGAAGCCCGAGGACGTGAAGACGATCGTCGAGGAGCACCTCGTCGGGGGCAAGCCGGTCGAGCGTCTCCTGGCCGTGCTCTGACGCCGCGTCAGCGCCGCCGGAAGAGGGGCAGGATCAGGCCGAAGAGGGCCACCATCAGCCAGCTGGTCCGCCGGGCGCGGGGGTCGCCGGCTTGGCCGCAGCCGAGGCAGGAGGCCAGCACCCCCGGCTTCTCCTCGTTGCGCTGGAGGATGAAGCTCTGGGAGGCGTCGTTCGCCACGGCGAGCTCCAGGCTGGCGCTCTCGTAGCCGTTGTGGCTCGCGGTGAGCCGGTAGATGCCCGGCTGCAGCCCGTCGAAGGAGAACTCGCCGGCGCCGTTGGTGTTGTCGCGCCCGGAGGTCCCGGGCCCCTCGATGTCGACGCGGCTGCCGCTCCAGCTGCCGGTGCTCTCGTCGGAGAGCTGCACCACGCCGGAGAGCACGAAGCCCTGGCCGCCCTCGGGGCTGAGCTCGACGTCGTGGGTGGTCGTGACCCGCACCTCGAGGGCGCTCTCCTGGTGGGTGGCGTAGCCCGCCGCGCTCACGCTGAAGGCGTAGGTGCCGGCCGCCACGCCGCCGAAGACGTAGTTGCCCAGGGCGTTGCTGTGGGTCACCTGGGTGGCGCCGCCGGTGGTGGAGGCCAGCGTGATCTCGGCGTCGGAGACCGGCACGCCCAGCCCCGACACCGTGATCTGGCCTCGCAGCACCAGGGCGTTGGAGGCCTGGACCAGCTGGATCGGCGGCAGGACGACGTCGGCGTCGACCACCGTGAGGACGATGGTCTGGGGCGCGTAGTCGGTGGCGCCGGCCTGGAGCTCGTGATCTCCCGGGGGCACCAGGGTGAGCACGAAGTCGCCCGCGGCGTCGGCGGTGGCGACGGCCCCGAGGGCGTCGATCTCCACCCGGGCGCCGCCGAGGGCCTGGCCGGTGGTGGCGTCCTCGATGTGGCCGGAGACGGCGTAGCCGACCGGGATCGGGGAGAGGACGAGGACGATGTCCGTGACGTCGGTGGAGGGGGAGAGGGTGATCCCCCGGGAGGTGAAGCCGTCCTTGATCGCCGAGACCCGGACCTCGACCCCCTGGGGGACGTCGAGGAACTCGAAGGTGCCGTCGGTGGCGGTCAGCACCTCGTCCATGCGCACGAGGTCGGGAGAGGTCAGGAGCCGCACCCGGGCGTCGGCCAGGGGCCGCCCGTCGGCCCGATCCACCCGGCCCGCGAGGCGGACGCCGGGGATCCAGGCCAGGTCGAAGTCCTGGGTCTGGTGCCCGCCCGCCAGGGTGAGGGCGGCGCCGCCGTCGACGTAGTGCCAGAGCTCGGCGGCGAGGGTGTAGCTGCCGTCGGGCAGGGGCAGGCGGTAGAAGCCGGAGGCGTCGGTGGTGGCGGTGTCTCCGCCCGGCGTCGCGGTGATCACCGCGCCCTCGAGGGGCGCGCCGGAGCTCGCGTCCCGCACGATCCCGCTCACCGAGAAGGAGAAGCCCGGAGGGGGCGCGCCCGGCGTGGGCGCGGCGGCGGCCTGCCAGGTGGTGTCGAGGGGCTCGCTGGTCTCGTCGTGCCGCTCCCCGCCGGGCTCGGTGACGCCGTTGGCGGCCGGGTCGCGCGCCTCGCCCGACTCGAGGAAGTCGATCCGCTCGATCGTGGTGTCCGCGGGCGCCGGGGTGGTGTTCACGCCCATCGCGTCCGTGCCGTAGGTGCTCGCGCCGACGGTGTGGCCGGACTTGTCCGGGGCCTCGTCCCCGGCGGCGGGGGCGCCCCAGACCAGGAGGTCGAGGTCGACGACCAGCTCGTCGCCGGGCTGCCAGAGGAAGAGGAAGAAGCTCTCGCCCACCAGCTCGAGGGCGGCGCTGGCGTCGATGGAGCCGGTGAAGCTCGCCGGCAGGCTCGAGAAGACGAAGTCGGGGGCGACGCCGTGAACCGTCGAGAAGGTGGCCGCGTCGATGAAGGCGACGCTGGCGAAGGCCCCCGGCGCCAGGGCGGCGCCGGCGGGGAAGCGCACCAGGAAGTCGCCGGGCGTGGCGGCGGTCGGTGAGGCGCCGAGGTCGAGGTAGGCGCCGTCGTCCCCGAGGTGAATCCCCGAGAGGGAGAGGGGCGCGGGCGAGGGGTTGTGGAGCTCGACGAAGGGGGCGGCGGAGTCGAGGGAGAGCTCGGTGAGCAGGGGAGGCTGCACGGCCCCGGGCAGGGCGACGACCCGGGCCATGCCTCGCTGCAGGCGGGCCTCGATCCGGGTCCGGGTGAAGGCGGGGGTGTCGACGGTGTAGGGCGTGCCGGTGTTCAGGGTGCCGGAGAAGTCCCAGCCGTCGGCGCCGAGGCTGAGCGTGCCCGGATCGCTGGCGATGCGCAGGCCGCCGGTGAGCGGGATCGCCGCCACGAGGTCGAGGGTGTCCACCGGATCGACCGCGCCGAGGGAGGTGGCGGGGCTGTTGGCGCTCCAGGGGGTGCCGCCGAAGTGGGCCTGGAGGTCGCCGACCACCCCGAAGCCGCCCTGCAGGTTCCAGTCGTCGGCGACGCCCGGGATGGGGCCGTAGCCCTTGCAGGAGAGGATGGTCGCCGGATCGGTGCAGGTGGCGGTGAGGGGCTCGAGGGGGTCGGCCTCGGTGCCGTAGAAGATCCGCACCACCCGCGCTCCGCCGTCGGGCAGGGCGAGGACCATCGGGCCGCCGCCCGCGGCGCCCACGGCGCTGGTGAGATCTCCCCCGGGGGGGACGACCACGTAGTGGAGGGTGCGCGGCGCGGTGGGCGCTGCCGCGTCGGCGGGCAGGGAGAGATCGAGGGAGTAGAGGCCGTCGCCCGCGCTCTGATCGCCCGAGGTGCCGTCGTCGACCAGGGCCACCGCCGTGAGCAGGTCGAAGGCCGGCGTGGCCGCGTCCTTCCAGACCACCTGGGGCTGGGCCGAGGCCAGGGAGGGCGCGAGCAGCAGGGGCGCGAGCGCGAGCAGCAGCTTCTTCATCACTCTTCCTCCACCTCGGTGGTCACGAGGTAGTCGGCCGCCATGTCCGAGTAGATCTCGAGCAGGTGGTCCCCCGCCTCGGGCAGATCGAGGTGGAACTCGATGATCCGGTCGTCGCCGGCGTACTCGAAGAGATCGATGTCCTCGGGGCCATCGACCACCACCTGCTCCATGGAGACGTCGCCGCAGTCCGGGCTGAAGGCCTGCACCAGGATCTCGGTCCCCGGGTAGACCATCTCCACGAAGAGGAGGCGGACGATCAGGCGGGCGTCCCGGGTGATGGAGCGCACCACGATCCGCTGCTCGCCGGGGAAGACCCCGCGGGTGAAGTGCTCGTCGTCGAGGACGCAGCCCGCCTGCTTCTTGCAGGAGGGCACCACGCCGTTGCAGAGGTCCTCGATGCGGCCCTGGGTGAAGAGGGTCTCGTCGGTGCAGCCCAGGCCCGCGAGGACCACGACGAGGGCGAGCATTGGCCCCCTGATCCTGCTAAGAAGCCTTCTGGGATGGCGGCGCGAGAGAAGAGAGGGCGAAGCGGGCACCGGCGGCTGGCCGCCGCGGCGCTCTCCCTGTCGCTCGTCGCCGGGCCGGCCCTCGCAGCGGAGCCGGTCGAGCCCGCCGTGGTGGGGCTGCGGATCTTCCCGGTGGGTGAGGGCGAGCCGGCGGGTGGGGTCACGGGGGATCTGCACGCGGCGCTCCGCTTGATCGAGGGTGAGGGGTTCGTGCTGCGGCGCCTGCCGCTGGCGGCGCCCGCCGAGGACGGTGGGCTGACGCCGGAGGACCAGGTCCAGGAGGACCGGGCCCGTTCGCTGGAGCTCTCCCTGGAGTTCCGGGAGGCCGCCGGAGTCTGGGCCGGGCTCCTCGAGCAGGTGCTCTCTCGCCCCATGCTGCTGCTCCAGCCCCAGCAGGTGGCGCGGATCCAGCTGGCCCTGGCCGCCGCCCAGGCCGAGGGCGGGGAGCGCGAGCTGGCCCTCCTGGGCTTCCGCACGGCCCTGGCCCTGGACGCGAACGCCCGCCTGGGGCCGGCCTATCCGCCGCGGGCGCGCGCCCTCTTCGAGGAGGCGCTCCAGCGGGGCCCCCTCCTGCCGCCGACCCCCCGCCCGGCGCTCCAGCGGCAGGTGGCGCAGGCCCGGAGCCTGGAGGGCATCGTCTGGATCGCCCTGGGGCGGGATCAGGTCGGGGAGGTGCTCCTGCGGGGCTTCACGCCCCGGGTCTCGGAGGTGGACCTGCCCGAGGTCCGCCTGACCCTCCCCGCCGAGCCGGCCGCCCGGCGATCGGTCCTGCGTCAGGAGGCCCTGGCGCTCCAGCGCCTGCTCCAGCGCACCTTCCCGGGGCCGACGCCGGCCACCCCCTGGTACCGACGAGGCTGGGTGCTGGCCACGGGCGGAGGCCTGATCGTCGCCACGACGGCGACGATCCTCCTCGCCCGCTTCCTCTCCCCGGCGCAGGTCGACCTGGTGGTGCAGCATTGAGACGCCCCTCCCGCATGGCGTACCCACGCAGCATATCGCCCCGCCCGGGGGCGTTCCAGCGCTGCCTCCGGGCCCTGCTGGGGGCCGCCCTGCTGCTCTTCGGGGAGGCGGGCTGCGCGCGGGACGTGGGCGATCTGAACCTCCTGATCGTCCGCTCGCCCGTGGTGCAGGAGGAGCCCCTGGATCCGGAGCTGGTGAAGTGGCTGGGGATCCGCGCCGAGGGGCCGGGCATGGGTGTGCGGACCCTGGAGGAGCCCTTCGTCCAGGGGGAGACCAGCCGCCTGCCCCACGTCGAGGTCGGGCCCGAGCGGACCCTCCAGCTCGAGGGCCGGGTCAGCGAGGGGGGCGCGGTGGTCAGCCGGGGCCGGAGCGTTCCCCTGGAGATCCTCCCCGGCCGGACCGAGGTCGAGCTCTTCGTCGGGCTGGTGGGGCGCTTCTCCACCAGCAGCGGCGGACCCCTCCTCGAGCCCCGGGGCGAGGCCCACCTCCTGCCGGTGGCGCCGGGCCTGCTCTTCCTGGTGGGGGGGCGCGAGGCGCCGGGCGGCGCGCTCCCGGGCGCCCTGGAGGCCTTCGATCCCACCCGGGGTGAGCGCACGATCTCCGGCGACTGCCGGGGGGGAGGCTTCCTCTGCCTGCGCTGGCCGCGCACCCACCACGCGGCGCTGCCGGCGGCCGACGGGGTGCTGGTCCTCGGGGGCGCCGACGACACGGGCCTGATCGGCGAGATCGAGCGCTGCACGGTCGCCGGCTGCTCGGTCTGGGGGACCCTCGACGAGCCCCGGAGGGATCCGGCGGCGGCCCCCTCCGGCGAGGCCCGCGGGGGCGGCGGTTTCCTGGTGGGCGGCGAGGGCTCCACCGGCCCGCTGCCCTCGGTCGACCGGGTGGTGGCCGACGGCCGCCTGGTCCCGGCGCCGCCCCTGCCGAGCGCGCGGACGCGGGCCGCGGCGGCGGTGGCCGGCGACGGCACCCTGGTGGTCTTCGGCGGGCTGGGAGCGGCGGGCACCGCCCTGCCCGGCGCGGTGCGGTTGCGCGCCGACGCCACCAGCTTCGAGCTGGTCGAGGGCGCAGCGGACGCCGGCCGGGCCGACGCCGTCGCGGTGACCCTCCCCGACGGCCGCGTCCTCTTCGTGGGGGGGCGCCACAGCGACGGGACGCCCTCCGACGAGGTCGATCTCTACGATCCCGAGGCCGGGGCCATCTGCCCGGTGGGGACCCTGCGGCGGCCCCTGGCCGACCACTCGGTCAGCCCGCTGCCCCACGGCGGAGCGCTGGTGGCAGGCGGCCTGGGCGCCGGGGAGGCCGTGACCAACGAGGTCAGCCGCCTCGACACGCGCTTCGTCCCCTCCGGCGCCACCTGCGCGACGGTGCGGGACACCCTGGAGGTCGCTCCGGCCGGAAGACTACGGCACGCCCGTCATCACCACGCGGCGGCGACGGCTGCGAACGGCCTCGTCGTGGTCGCCGGCGGCTACGGGGAGACCGGCGAGGGCGTGGGGACGATCGAGGTTTACGTTCCGTAGCGGTCCCTACCGTTCACGTACACGTCCACGTGCACGTACACGGCCTCACCCTAGTTACACAGGGAGTCGTCCCGGGCACCCTCTTCGATGTTGACCGGGGTCTCACAGTCGAAGTCGGAGGCGCTGCCCACGTCCGCCGGATCGATCATCCGGCCGCACATCGGCACCACCAGGGTGGGGAAGTTCTCGGCGCTCGACTGCACGATGAGGGCGATGTTGTCGACGGTGCTGCTCGTGCTGTCGTGGTCGTAGGTGATCCGCACCGCCGCGTCGTTGTCCGGGTCGACCGTCGCGGGCTCGGGACCCTCGACGCTGAAGGCGTTGCGGGTGTCCCCGACGATGCAGGTCTGAGTGACCTCCACCGGCTCGGTGCCGTAGCTCTGCAGGAGGAGCACCCACGAGCAGGGGGCGTAGCGCCCGCAGCCGGGATCCAGATCCGCGCTGGCCTGCAGCGGGAGGTTGCCGAAGTTCACCGGCGAGAAGTGGGGGCGGATCAGGGCGCCGCTCTCCTCTCCACCCGGGCCGCAGGCCGTCAGGACGAAGCTCAGCGCAGCGAAGATCGCGATCCGGTTCATGGTTCCCCTCCTCGGTCCTTCTGATAGAGGCCGTGCTTCTTGAGCAAATCGTAGAAGTACTTCCGGTTCAAGTGGGCTTCTCGCGCCGCCACGGCGATCTTCCCGCCGGCGCGCTCGAGCAGGCGCTCGAGGTACTCGCGCTCGAAGGCCTCGAGGAGCGACTCCTTCGCCTCCTTGAAGGGGCGCAGGTAGTCGGCCTCGCTGACCGTGCCGCCCTCGCGGGCGGCCGCGGCGGGGCCGCCCAGGGCCACGCCCTCGGCCTCCTGCAGGCCGAGGTAGCGCAGCCGGTCGAGGATGTTGCGCAGCTCGCGCAGGTTGCCAGGCCAGGTGTGGGCGCCGAGCTGCTCGCGCAGGGTAGGGGAGAGGCCCTCCCAGGCGCCGGCCTCCCCCAGGAAGCGATCGGCCAGCAGCGGCAGATCGTCGGTGCGATCGCGCAGGGGGGGCAGATCGACCCGCACCACGGCCAGGCGGAAGTAGAGATCCTCGCGGAACCTCCCCTCCTTCACCGAGACCTCGAGGTCCACCTTCGAGGCGGCGATCACCCGCAGGTCGAGCTTGCGGGGCTTGTGGCTGCCGAGGCGGCGGACCTCTCGCTCCTCGAGGACCCGCAGCAGCTTGGGCTGGAGCTCGAGGGGCAGATCGTCGATCTCGTCGAGGAAGAGGGTGCCGCCGTCGGCCTCCTCGCAGGCGCCCGCCCGGGCGGCCACGGCGCCGGTGTAGGCGCCCTTCTCGGCGCCGAAGAGCTCGCCCTCGATGAGGGTGGGGCTCACCGCGCCGCAGTCGAAGACCACGAAGGGGCCGTCCTTGCGATTGCCGTGGTCGTGCACCGCCCGCGCCGCGGCGCCCTTGCCGGTGCCGGTCTCGCCGGTGAGCAGGAGGGTCGCGTCGGTGGGGGCCACCCGCTCGAAGAGGCCGAAGATCTGCCGCATGACCAGGCTCCGCCCGACGAGCGACCCGAAGGTGGTGGCGTCGGAGGGGCCGACCTCGGCCGAGGCGTAGATCGGCTGGAAGAGCAGGACGACGTTGCCCACCTTGATGCGGGCGCCGATCCGCAGGAAGGCCTCGGTGATCCGGATCCCGTCGACGAAGGTGCCGTTGGTCGAGCCCAGGTCCTTGATGCGGTGGCCGCTCTCGGTGGGCTCGAGCACGCAGTGGCGGCGGGAGACCGCGGCGTCGGGCAGGGTCAGGTCAGCCGCCGGATCCTTGCCCAGGACCAGGGGGGCCTCGCCCACGGTGACCCGCTGGCCAGCCAGCGGGCCCTCCACCACCAGGAGGGTCAGCTCCCGCCTGCCGGCGACGGGCCGGCCGGTGGGGAGGACGTCCGTGCGATCGCCCGCGCTCACTTCGTGACCCAGAGAACCTCTCCGCGGCCGCCCAGCTTCACGAACTCGGCGAAGGCCCTCCACCACTCGGCCTCGACCTTCTCCAGGGTCAGCTTCTCGGTCTCGAGCTCCTTGGCGATGCTCTCGATCTCGGCGCGGTAGCCCTTCACCCGCTCCTCGAGGGGCGCGAGCTCGTAGATGGCGATGTCGTGCCGCATGGCGGTCTCGGCCATGACCAGCTCCCACTTGGCCAGGGCGAGGTCGAACTGGGTCTCGGCCTTGTCCCGCTCGAGCTCGGCGATGGTGAGGCGCTGGTCCGCCAGGGTGTCGATCGCCTTGCGGGCGGCCGCCGACTTCTGGGGCCACTCCATCCAGGCGACCACCTCGTTCTTCCAGCGTCGGGTGTCGGCGTGGTGGGCGCGCATCTCGTCACGCCAGGCCCGGGCTACGATGATCTGATCGTCGGCGTCGGCCACCCAGCGGCGGGAGTCGGGAGGGAGGCGCTCGTCGAAGATCGAGAGGGCCTTCACCTGCTTGCCGCCGCAGGCGGCAGAGAGGGAGAGGGCGCCGAGGAGCGCGAGGGCGAGGAGGGTGGGGATTCTCGGCTTCATCTAGAGCGCTCCTCCGCCACCGGCGCCGGGCAGCAGGCGGCCGCCACCGTCGCCCTCGGGGTACTTCTCCAGGGCCTTGGTGGCCGCGTCGGCCAGCCCGAGCTTGCGCAAGCCCATGGCGATGTTCTGCCGTCCCGCCTCCAGCCCGCCCTCGGCGGCCTGGGCGAAGGCCTCGAGCGCGCCGGTGCGGTCGCCGGTCATCCAGCTGGCGATGCCCAGGAGGTTGGTCTCGAGCGGACCGCCGCCGCTGGCCGCCGCCTTGGCGAAGACCAGCCGGGCCGCGTGGGGATCACCGCCGTCCAGCAGCCTGGTGCCCAGCTCGCGGAGGGCGTCCAGGTCCTCGGGGTTGCGGGAGAGGGTGAGCCGCAGCTCCTCCAGGCCGGGGATCTGGGGCGCGGTGCGCTCCACCAGCGGCTCGGAGGGGACGGTGGGGGTCTTGGGCAGGTCGCCCGAGAGGCACCAGCGGATGGCGACGTTGAAGACGTGCCCGGCCCAGGCCTGCTCGGCGCAGGCGGCGACCGCCTGGTCGGCCTGGGCGCTCATCTCCTTCGAGCGGCTCTCGAAGGCGCCCTTCACCTGGGCGACATCCTCCGCCGAGAGGCCCTCGGGGATGGTCATCCGGGAGAAGCGCTCGGAGGTCGTCCGCGCCATGTGGGCGTAGCGAGAGAGGGCGACCGCGGTGTAGACCGGCGAGCCCTGGCGGGCGGCGTTGAGGTAGCTCTGCTCGGTGACCTCGACCAGGGCGATGAACTCCTGGATGCCCATGACGTCGCCGGCGGGCTCGTAGGAGACCAGCGCGGCGTTGAGCACCTCCGCCATCCCGTAGTGAGCCCGGGCGATGGCCTCGCCCGAGGCCCCGCTGGTGGCGTCGAGGACGCCGGCGAGGGAGCCCTCAGCCTCGTCGACCTTGCCCAGCGCCAGCTGCGCCAGGCCCAGGCGGGCGAGCACCTCGGGGCCGGCGTCGGCGCCGAGCTTCGAGAGGCGATCGACGATCTCCTTGGCGTCACCCTTCTTCTCGAGCAGGATGGCCAGGGCCGAGGCGGGGCCCTCCCGGGCCGGGCCGTCGGCGGCCTTCAGGGCCTCCTCGTAGTAGGCCTCGGCGGCCCTCAGATCGGCCAGCTCCTCCTTGAGGGCGCCGGCGGCGGTCATCAGCTGCACCTTGTCCTGCGGGTTCGCGTCCGCGGCCTTGCGGAAGAACTCGATGGACTTGTCGTACTCGTAGCGGGCCGCGGCGGTGCGAGCGAGGGTGGAGAGCACGCCCGGGAGCTGCTCGCTCTTGGCGTACTTCTGGCCCAGCTCGTCGCCGAGGCGGTAGAGGGCGTCGCTGTCGCCGGCGGCGCGCGCGGCCACGAAGGTGTTGAGGAGGGCGCGCTCACCCAGGTCGGTGCCCTCGTAGCGGGCGGCGAACTTCTCGAGCTCCACCAGCCCGCCGCCCTCGTCGCCGGCGGCCTTCAGCGAGAGCTCGTCGAGGCGCCGCTGCTCGGCGGCGACGACGATGGGCTTGATCTCGCCCTGCAGGGCGGCGTCGGCCGGGCTGCCCTCGGCCAGGAAGCGGTGGCCAGCGGCCATCAGCCCCTCGAAGTCGTTGATGGTGTTGAACGAGTCGAGGACCATGTGCACCGAGGCGCGCGCCTCGACCGTGCCCGGGTACTCGTAGGCCACGGCGTTGAGCAGATCGATGGCCTCGCGGTGGCGGCCCTCGTCGTAGAGGGTCTTGGCGATGGCGAACTTCACCTTCCGGGCGCGATCGGGGGTCGTCTCGTGGCCGAGCAGCTCGGTGCCGGCGCGGCGCAGTCCCGAGCGGGCGACCACCCGCTGCACGTGGGTCTGCTCGCTGGCCTTCTCCAGGGAGGTCTGCAGCTGCACCACCGCGTCGTAGAGGGCGTCGGCCTGCTCTGCGGGCTCCTGGATGCCGGTGGCGGCCTCGATGTAGCGGCGGCCGGCGGTGAGGGGGCGGCCGAGCTCGGCCTGCATGTCCGCCAGGTTCAGGAGCATCTCCGGGCGGTGCTCGGTGTGGGGGAAGGCGTCGAGGTAGGCGGTGTAGGCCCGGGCGACCTGGTTCTTGAAGGCCCGGGTCGAGCGCTTGCGCAGGGCGCGCTTCTGGGCGCGGGTGGCGAGGTCCCGGGCGTAGGCCTCGAACTCCTCGAGGAGGCGATCCCGCGACTCGGCGCTGCGCCCCGGCCGGTGGGCGCCGCGGATGGCGACGCGGGTGAGCAGGCGGATGTCGTCGCCGATCTCGTGGAAGCGGCGCGAGCGCTTCAGGGCGCCGTAGAGCATCCGGCCGTCGTCGAGGCGATCCTCGGTGTCCGGGGCCAGGGAGAGGAGCTCCCGGCCCACCTCCATCGCGCCCACCGACTGGTTCATGATGCTGTAGCGGGCCGCCAGCTTCTCCAGGGCGGCGATGTAGGCGTCCCGGTTGAAGGCCAGCTTGCGCACGTAGTCGACGGCCTGGTCGGGCTTCCGCTCGCGGCTGTAGCAGTAGGTGAGATCGACCAGCGCCTCGCGGCGGACGTCGATGTCCTGGTCCGAGACCTTGCCCGAGGACTGGGTCTTCTCGGAGTAGGTCCGGGCAGCGGCGATGGCCCGCTCGAAGGCGTCGAGGGCCTTCTTGCAGTCGCCCTCGTTCACGTGCACCCAGGCCAGCTTGTAGAGCGCCAGGCCGGTGACCTTCCCCGCCTCGCCGGCGAGGATCTTGGCGTAGTACTCGGAGGCCTTGGGCAGCTCGTTCTTGTCGAAGTAGTAGTCGCCCATCACCAGCCGCGCCTCGCCGGCCAGGGGGTGCGTCGGGTGCTTGTCGCCCAGCTCGTCCAGGGCCTTCTGCATCTCCTCGTACTCGCCCAGCTCGCGGTACTCGTGGCCGATGTTGAAGAGGATGCGGGGGGCCAGGGGGGTCTTGGGGAAGCGGCGCAGCACCATGCGGTAGGTGCTGATGGCCTGCTCCTTGAGCAGCCGCACCTGCGGCACGTGGAGGGCCTTGGTGCTGCGCTGCTCGCGCTCGTAGGCGACCCGGTAGTGGTACTTCGCCTCCTCGGAGGTCAGCTCGGCGAGGCGGACGTAGAGCTCGGGGAGGTAGGGCGCGCCCTGGGAGAGGGAGATGGTGCGCCGGGTCTCCATCAGGGCGTGGCGCACCTTGGTGATGCGCACCCGCAGCTGCTCGACGTAGGGCGGATCGCGCACCTCCTTCTTCGCGGTGGTGCAGCCCGGGCCGACGATCAGCGGGACGAGGAGGGCGAGCAGGGCGAAGGGCGTCAGTCGATGCATCGGTCCTCCGCGTAGACGACGAAGTCATCGAGCTCGTCGGTCCAGAACTCGCCCTCGAAGCGGTAGAAGACCTGGTCGCCGCCGGTGGGGATCTCGACCGCGGTGGCCTCGGTGGCGCCCTCGGGAGGGCGGCGGCCGCGCAGGAGGGCGACGCCGAGCTCGTGGAGGATGAGGCGCACCCCCTCCTCGGCCTGCAGCAGGGCGTCGGCGAGCTCGTCGACCTCGAGGGCCATCATCTCCGCCTCCCGCCGCTTCGCCTCGGCGATGCCGGCGTCGTAGATCTTGTGCAGCTCGTTGGCGAGGCCGGCGCCGATGGTGCCCTGGACCAGGGCGATCCGCCCCTTCTCCTCCTCCAGCCGCTTCCGGTAGAGGGCGATCTTGCGGGTCAGGCCGCGCTCGGCCGCGGCGGCCTGCAACACCTTGGACTGGCCGAGGGGCACGCCGCTGTAGATGTCACCCACCGCGTCGCCGTGGCGCTGCGCCAGGCGGATGGCCGCGTTGCGGGCGGGGCCGAACTGGCAGAGCCGGCGCAGGCAGAGGGCCTCGAGGAGGAAGCGCTCGGGGGCGATGAGGTCGGCGTAGACCGGCGCGTCGAGGGCGTAGAGCAGGCCGAGCGCCCGCCGCGAGTCACCCTCGTAGTAGTGGGCCCAGGCCATCTCCAGGAGCAGCTCGGGGTCGCCCGGGGCCATCTCGCGGATGATCTGGTAGTGCTCGAGGGCGTCGTCGTACTTGCCGTTCTCGAAGTGGAGGCGCGCGAGCGAGCGGTGGACGTCGGCCTTCAGCGCCTCGTCCAGGGCATCGAGCTCGAGGATGGCCTCGAAGGCCTCGGCGGCCTCCTTCAGCTTGCCCTTCTTCACCAGCTCGACCGCCCGCACGTACTTCATCCGGGCGAAGTAGATGCTGCTCTCGGGGATGCGCGAGAAGCGATCCGAGGCCCAGTGATCGAGGTCGTTGCGGATCGAGGCGACCCCCTGGTGGAAGTCCACGAAGGCCTGGATGTCGGGCGGCAGCTCCGAGAGCTCGGCCGAGCCGAGGAAGCCGTTGATCAGGACCTCCTCGTCGTGGGGACCGCCGAGGATGATCCGCTCGAGGCCGCGCACGGCCTCGGGGAGGAGGGTGACGTCCCGGCGGGCCTGGGCGATCTCGAGGTACCAGAGAGAGGCGGCGTAGCTGAAGCCCATGCTCTCGGCCGCGCGGGCCATGAGGCGGACGGCCCGGTCGTAGCGCGGGTCGTCCTCGGTGGCCCCCGAGAGGTAGGCCCAGGTGGCCCGGGCCGCGGCCTCGGGCCGGCGCGACTGGCCGACCTCGACGGCGACCGCGAAGGCCGCCTCGCGGTCCCCCGGCTTCAGCGTCGTGCTGCAGCCCGCCGCGAGTACGATCGCGACGAGGCCTGCGGCACTAGATCGACATCCCAAGACCAATCCAGAGCTCATTTTGGAAGTCCGAGAGAGTGAAGAAGGCCATGTCGCGGATATCGATCCGGAAGGAGAGTAGCTCGGAGGCGTAGAGCCTGACCCCGATCCCCACCTCGGCGACCGGGCGGAAGGAGCGGGTCAGGCGGCCGAGGCCACCACCCGCCGAGAGGTACATCTCGCCATACATCAGCGACTTGTTGAGGGCGGCGCCCTTCCAGTAGAGCGGCTTGAAGAGGAAGTTGCTGGTGGCGTACCACTCGACCCGCTCGAAGGGGGTGGGGCGCACGTCGAGGGCCTCGAGGTCCTTCACCAGGTGGGTGTCCACCCCGAAGGAGTAGGCCGCCTGCACCACCTCCCAGCCGATCAGCTCGGAGAAGTGGAAGGAGTAGGAGGCTCCGGCGGTGATGCCCTTGGTGAAGGCGTCCATCGGCAGCACGCCCACCTGGAGGCCGAACTCGTGGCGGTGGTTGTGAGTCCGGTTCTGGACCGCCAGGGTGCTCAGGCCGGAGGCCGGGCCATCGGCGCGCGCGGAGACGCCAGGAAGCAGCACGACCGCGACGGCGACCGCTGCGAGCAGGTTTCGCATGGTTCTAAAAAACCTCGATGTCTGGCGAAGTCAGCCGTGTCAGGAGGACACGCTGCGGAACATGAAGGGGTAGGCGATGACCACCTCACCTCCCCGAGGTTTCGGGAACTTCATACCGCGGATGACCCGAAGGATGCACTGCGACACCTGAGCGTTGCCCATCGTGCTGGACTTCTCCCGTGCGCTGCCGACGCTGCCGGAGGTGCGCACGGTCCACTCGAAGGTGATCTTGCCGGAGAGGGTGGGGTGCTTGGTCAGGGCCTTCTCGTAGCAGCCCTGGATGACGCCCATCTTGCTGTTGATGACCTGCAGCACCTCTTCGCGAGAGAGCTGGCCGGTGACCTTCGCCAGGGCCCGGACGCTGGAGACGCTGCCGCGGACCTTGCCGCGGCCCCGGCCCTTGAGCTTGCCCACGCCGCTGCCGGCCACCTCGGTGCCACCGAGGGTTCCCACCTCGGTGCTGCCGCCCTTCGCGAGGTTCACCCCGCCGCCCGGCAGCCCCGAGAGGGTGCCGGCGATCTTCATCGCGCTGGAGGAGCCGCCGCCCTTGATCGCGTCGATGTTGGACACGACCTCCTTGAGGGTCGTGCCCTCGCCCTGCACCGGAGACTTCAGGGCGTTCAGGATCGACTTGGCGCCGCCGCCCCCCGGAGCCTGCTTGAGGCGCTTCTGCAGCCGCTGACGCAGGCGCTTGGGGATCTTGGCCTTGGCCTCGGTGGGGTCCTGCTTGGGCTCCTTCTTCTTGACCAGCTTCTTCTTGGGCTTCTTCTTCTTGGGTTTCTTCTTCTTGGG